>NZ_JBXAYI010000257.1:0-229 GCF_056782235.1 Dellaglioa sp. CoH-55-MRSF-7 | reverse complement strand
GACAAGCGATTCATGCAGTGCATGATCGATACGACGAAGGCACTTGTTGACGAATTTCAGGCTGATCTGGGGTACACGCAGAGCGACGAGATCACGCTGTACTGGCGCAATGCCCCGGTCTGGCGTACGAATGGCACGACGGAAACGATGCTGCCCGAAATGATGTTCGACGGTCGATACCAGAAGTGGCACTCGCTGCTGGCCGCCGACGCATCGGTCGCGTTCTACC
>NZ_JBXAYI010000256.1:0-229 GCF_056782235.1 Dellaglioa sp. CoH-55-MRSF-7 | reverse complement strand
CTTCACACTGGGTGCCACCAAGAACAAGTTGATCAATGGCAGGTTCCGTCTAAATCAATATGGTAATCCTGCGTCTGGTGCTATAGCCACATTCGTGGCCGATCGATGGTACATGTTCAGTAACGGCGCTACTGTGACCACAGCAACCGGGACCACTGGTAGCGACACTACTTATTTGTCGTGGCAGGAGACATCTGGTACTGGTGCACCTTATATTTCGCAGTCCATA
>NZ_JBXAYI010000255.1:0-229 GCF_056782235.1 Dellaglioa sp. CoH-55-MRSF-7 | reverse complement strand
AATCGGCACGCGTAGTCGGTGACGTGGTTGGTCGTTATCACCCACACGGCGACATCGCGGCTTACGACGCACTGGTCACGCTCGTGAATCAGAGCACGCCTACAATGCTGGGCTCCGGCAACTGGGGATCGATGGTTGACGGGGCCGCAGCAGCTCGATACACTGAGACAAAGCTTAGCGCATATGGCCATTCTTTTCTCAATCCGGACTACATTCATAAAGAGGTGAC
>NZ_JBXAYI010000254.1:0-229 GCF_056782235.1 Dellaglioa sp. CoH-55-MRSF-7 | reverse complement strand
CACAGTTTAAATCTCATCACTGAATTCGATGTCCTCATCACCCTCACCTGAACCCAGCTCGACAGCAGCCAGCGTGATTTGCGTGTTCCAGTATCCGTTACGGACCGGAGTTGCGTACAATGCGTAGAGGCGATCTTCCGACTCCCCATCCTCCGAATCTGTTTCGGGCCCAGTGACGGTCAGGGTCCAAGCATCATCGTCTCCGACGCGCTCTGCCAATAGTTGTTGG
>NZ_JBXAYI010000253.1:0-231 GCF_056782235.1 Dellaglioa sp. CoH-55-MRSF-7 | reverse complement strand
CCTTAAAACTCCGCTCGGTGACGCAGGAGGTCTGAAACAGGTTCTCGAAAAGAGTGATATACCGTTCCAGTTCAAGAAGCATTTCCCGACACAGGAATTTAGCAGTCCTATCAAATTCACGGACACCCTCAAGGACTACCAGCCAGCAGCCGTTGACGCGATCCTGGAAAAGAAGCGTGGTGTCCTCAAAGCCCCGCCCCGGAGCGGTAATACCGTGATGGGGGCCGCAGC
>NZ_JBXAYI010000252.1:0-231 GCF_056782235.1 Dellaglioa sp. CoH-55-MRSF-7 | reverse complement strand
CTTGAGCTGAGGGCGTCTCGGCGGTACAAGGTGGACTGACTCGTATGATCGGGAAGGCAATCAACGCCGGAGGAGCCTGATGCGTTCGAAGATGCTGGTAGCGACTGCGACGGCAGTCGCCTCGGCCACGGCGCTGGTCACGGTGCTCGCGGCATGCAGCGGCCCGTCCGGAGGTCTCGGCTCCGTCCATCCGTCATCCCCGCACTCCACCGGCCCCGGCGGCTCCAGCTC
>NZ_JBXAYI010000251.1:0-231 GCF_056782235.1 Dellaglioa sp. CoH-55-MRSF-7 | reverse complement strand
GGCCCTCAACTACAACGCGGAGATCGCGGAGCGCGGATACAACCATGTGCGCGTGCGCGGGTCCGACGAAGAAGACGCGGACGGGGACTTCGAAATAGTAGATGCAGACGCCGATGATGGGCTCGATGCCGACGCAGACGCCGATGAAGAACTTGAATGGGGCCCGGATTCTACGGAATTGGTGAGGAATCCTGATCAGGCGCGTGCTGATCACGAAAAAACACTTAGAAA
>NZ_JBXAYI010000250.1:0-231 GCF_056782235.1 Dellaglioa sp. CoH-55-MRSF-7 | reverse complement strand
ATCGCGGCTCAGGCACTCGGCACGACCGACGCACTCGAATTCGGCGACGCCGACAACCGCCCGTGCACGATCCGCGCATACCGTGATAACGCCGAACCGATCGCGACGCAGGAATCCGACGTGAGCGCGGAAGGCTCGCATCAGGACGCGGCCCCGCAAGAATCGGAAAAGGCCGAGGAACCGGCCCCGAGCCTGAAACACACGCCCCGCGCTCAAGTGCGTGCACTGGCC
>NZ_JBXAYI010000249.1:0-232 GCF_056782235.1 Dellaglioa sp. CoH-55-MRSF-7 | reverse complement strand
CTGCGGTTCGCGGTTCCTCCGGAGTGGCCGGAGCCGTCACCGGAGTGGGTGTGCGAGCACCAAGGGATGGCTGTCCCAATGGGTTGGATGCCGGCTGGCGCGCCCGCCCCGGCGCCTGCGGGCTGGGAGTTCTGGAGTAAGAACAAGCCCGTGTGGGACGTCATGATCGCGCCGATGTTCGCCCCTTTCCGCCGTGGCGTTTGGTGGGGCGTGGGCATCTCGATCGCAGGGC
>NZ_JBXAYI010000248.1:0-232 GCF_056782235.1 Dellaglioa sp. CoH-55-MRSF-7 | reverse complement strand
GCGCGTTGCCGCCGACTACCATGACTATCAGGCGACGATTGCCGACGCCTCAGACTATGGTGAGTGCGTGCCGCATCACGAGAACAGGGCCCGTGAACTCCGAGCCGAGGCCGCGCGTATCGAGCAATGTTACGACAACGGGGATGACCCGTACGAAGGATAAAAGATGCGCGAAAAAGAAAAACGTGTGTTTTTCACGCAAGAGTGGCAGAAGCATGAACGTGAGGTGACC
>NZ_JBXAYI010000247.1:0-232 GCF_056782235.1 Dellaglioa sp. CoH-55-MRSF-7 | reverse complement strand
TCAATAAAGTGTGGATGGAAGCAATAACCGATCCACCCCTTATCATTAAGCGACGCCTGATATCGGTTTATATAGGATGACAAAATGTATTTCCAGATAACGAATGCGGCACGTGATGCGCTGGCATCGAATCCCTCAATCAGACCTACTAGCTACAAGCTGGGCACTGGTACTGGATATGTGCCTACAGCCAGTGATACCGACATACACGGAACTCTGGTATCAACAGGAC
>NZ_JBXAYI010000246.1:0-233 GCF_056782235.1 Dellaglioa sp. CoH-55-MRSF-7 | reverse complement strand
CGGGGACAACGTTGTACTACGGAGCAGCAAAAGCAACAAATCCGGTGTACGACGGATCGACCTATTGGGCTACTATGTCAGGCGGTAGCACTGGTATTGCTACGTCGGCAGATTTAACTACATTGACCCCGATTCCTCAGCAGTTGTCCAATGTGGCGGCGCTTGGATATGTGGGATCAAATACAGTTACGGCATCGATTAACTCGGTTTCTTCGCAAGCAGTAGTCCAATAC
>NZ_JBXAYI010000245.1:0-233 GCF_056782235.1 Dellaglioa sp. CoH-55-MRSF-7 | reverse complement strand
GCGTACGACACAGCCCGTTCCCATGTGCGAAACGGCATCGATACACCATCAAAGCTCACGCGCCAGCCGTAGGCGGCGCGCTGCACGCGCGGTTTACATTGCATTGACGCGCCCCGCACGATGCCATACGCGTTGACCGTTACGGCCGGTGCCCGCGATTTCGACCCATTCAACGCCGTCAATCACGGTCGTGCGCACATTGTCTGCGCCAAAGCGTGCGGCCGGTGCAACAC
>NZ_JBXAYI010000244.1:0-234 GCF_056782235.1 Dellaglioa sp. CoH-55-MRSF-7 | reverse complement strand
GGAAAAGGTGTTCTGCCGTTTTGTGAAGGTAGCATACTGTTTATGACCCACTCGTCGTTCATCAAGCTGCGCAAGCACGACAAGTTTGATAAGACGACGGTGCTTTTCGACGAGGCTCGTAAGTGGGCAACGGAAATGCCAGCACTAGAGCCTGACGCCCCTTCCACGCATCTATTCCTCACACTCTTCTCCACTTCTGATTTTCGTCACTCGACTTGTGTCCAATTGTCGTGG
>NZ_JBXAYI010000243.1:0-234 GCF_056782235.1 Dellaglioa sp. CoH-55-MRSF-7 | reverse complement strand
GGCTGTTACCGAAAAACTAGACCATGCGCCCGCCGTGTTCAGCGCGGAATTAGCTGCAACCGCCATCAATCCGTAACCAGCGTAGAACACGGAAACAACGCCGCTGCTACCACCCAGCAAGCGACCGGAAGTCAGAACAGCATTGATGGCTTGAGTACTACCGCCTCTGTTCAGGGTCAAGGTAAAGCTGCCTGTTGTAGCATTTCCTACTATCGCATACAGTATGCCCTGAAA
>NZ_JBXAYI010000242.1:0-236 GCF_056782235.1 Dellaglioa sp. CoH-55-MRSF-7 | reverse complement strand
ATCCACATTCGTGAACGCCTGCTTCCATACATACCACTTGGAGCATACATTTTCTGTATGGATAAACAGCGGCCGATCTTTCACCGTTGGATACCGATGAAACAGGTATCGAGTTGGTTCCTGTGCCCGTGTGATCTGGACAAAATCAGGATCAGTGGACCAAGCGAGCTGCGTGCTGCGGTTTACCGTATCGTACACACCGTAGAACCCAAGATCAAGACCCTGACTCAGAATTG
>NZ_JBXAYI010000241.1:0-236 GCF_056782235.1 Dellaglioa sp. CoH-55-MRSF-7 | reverse complement strand
CATGCTCGGGTACACCATCGCGGAATGCCTCGTAGCCTTCGTCGAATGCGTCACCGTGGTTGTCGTTTTTCATGCTCTTGCTCCAAAAGTTGTTTCATTCGTTGAAAACCCGCGCTCCACTGTTCACGTTTTGCGGAGCGCGGCGGATACGGGTTGTAGGAGGCAGGTTTGTAGACCATAGCCGCCAATCTCCCCTCATGGTACGCGTCGTGTTCGTCCATTGTGCCTAAAGAAAA
>NZ_JBXAYI010000240.1:0-237 GCF_056782235.1 Dellaglioa sp. CoH-55-MRSF-7 | reverse complement strand
GTAAAGCGCGGTTGTCCTAATCGCGGGACCTGTGGTAGAACCACCCAGCCACGCAGAGCCTGTGGCGGTTCCCGCAGCGGCAGCTGTTTGGCCACCGTAGGTCAAGTTGGAGCCGGCCCGCACAGTATTTCCCGCATAGTTATACACTGCAACGTTTGGTGGGAACGTGGTAGTGGCCGTCACACCCAACCCAAAATAGCCATCCGTCGTATTTCCCGCACCTGACATGTATGCATT
>NZ_JBXAYI010000239.1:0-238 GCF_056782235.1 Dellaglioa sp. CoH-55-MRSF-7 | reverse complement strand
ATTCTGATGCTCATCACATCGAAACATAACAAGTTCCAACTGCAATGAAAAAGAAAGGACGAATATTCGTCATCGACGGAAATCACGCACTCCATCGTGTCTGGTTCACGTTGCGCACAGGCCGGCCGATCGAAGAGGCACTTCCATATGCATTCACCAGCTTGATATGCAAAGACGCCGTGGCCGTCAAGGCCACCCATATGCTGGTTGCATTTGACGGCAAGCAGGTGTTTAGGTA
>NZ_JBXAYI010000238.1:0-238 GCF_056782235.1 Dellaglioa sp. CoH-55-MRSF-7 | reverse complement strand
AGTATGACCCGGGCCAGAAGTTTTACTTCTGCATTGGGGATCAGTACATCTCGTACTATCTGGTCGGCTATGTCGCGGGCTACACGTCCAAGGGGCAGCTGATTTTGATCGGGAGCCCGGATCGCCAAACCCGTGGCTCTTCGTTCACGATGTACATGCCTCCTGATTCGGTAGACAGTGGATCGCTTCTCCCGTTCTCGGAGTGGAAGAAAGTCCGGGCCTCGCTCCGCGAGCGTGG
>NZ_JBXAYI010000237.1:0-238 GCF_056782235.1 Dellaglioa sp. CoH-55-MRSF-7 | reverse complement strand
CCGCTGGTTGCAGCATTTTCCGTCACCGCCAACCAATCATAAGGTTCAACATGGCAGATACTAATAAGCTCGTTCTGGCGGACTTGACAGCCGACGTTGATCAATTCGTTTCCCAGTTTCAAAACTACCTTACCACCATCCCATCGTGGCAGGGAACGCTCACGACAATGACATCGGAGACCCTGATCGAGCTAGCAGCATCGGTCGGGGCTTTTGCGCAGGGCCGCATCATTCGCGC
>NZ_JBXAYI010000236.1:0-240 GCF_056782235.1 Dellaglioa sp. CoH-55-MRSF-7 | reverse complement strand
CATAGTACTAGCCAGCTTGATGTATGGCGTCGGTCCTGTCTCTTCCTCGGCTACGTGCTCATGTTCGTCTTCCCCGACATCCAGCGTGTCCTCATCCTCACTGTCGTTGATATCGAGTTCAGCCTCGTACTTAACCTCCCAATCCTGCCCTCCGGGAGCGCCGTGCGCATACTCATCCATGAGCGCATCAGGATTGTTCTTCAGGTGGTCACGGAAATTGCTAAGGCATTTTTCGACTTC
>NZ_JBXAYI010000235.1:0-240 GCF_056782235.1 Dellaglioa sp. CoH-55-MRSF-7 | reverse complement strand
CAAGCGTGTCGAAGCCAAGGCCAAGAAGTTGACCGCAGGTCTGCGCGCTGTTGCCGCTGAGCAAGACGAGTCGATGGAACAGTGTTTGGCGATTGCGGCGGTCGGCATCAACCGTGCTGGCTACTTCAAGGACGTGCGCAACGAACTGCGTGCTGCACTCGAAGACGAATTTGCGGCGGCCGGTGTGCGTAATGCAGACAAGCTGATTCGTCGCGTGTTTGCTTCGCACGGTGTGGACTA
>NZ_JBXAYI010000234.1:0-240 GCF_056782235.1 Dellaglioa sp. CoH-55-MRSF-7 | reverse complement strand
ACTCCATGAGGCCCGGGCGCTCTTCGCTCTGATACTCCCACGTATTGAACGTAAGCAACGAATCCAGCGACATCTTGATGACTGGGACCGTTGGTAGCTCGTGGTACAGCGGATTGTCCGCGTTCTCGAACTGCGCGACGCTGATCACCTTGGAGATGAGCCGTGCAGCTTTCGTCACGTCGATCGTGTTGTCCACGGTGAACGAGTCAAAGAAAACGAACGGTCGTCGATCCTGTGCCT
>NZ_JBXAYI010000233.1:0-240 GCF_056782235.1 Dellaglioa sp. CoH-55-MRSF-7 | reverse complement strand
GGGGACTCAAAATCCCCTGCCGAAAGGCGTGTGGGTTGGAGTCCCACCATCCGCACCACGCGAGGGTGGCGAAATTGGTAGACGCAGCAGGTTTAGGTCCTGCCGGTCGAAAGATCGTGAGGGTTCGAATCCCTTTCCTCGCACCAGAACAAGTTACTTCCCGAAAGGGTGCGCCGCTATGTGCGAGTCTGCGAGAGCAGTGTTCATCGGCATAGCAAATAAGTACAAGTGGAAAGTAGC
>NZ_JBXAYI010000232.1:0-241 GCF_056782235.1 Dellaglioa sp. CoH-55-MRSF-7 | reverse complement strand
AACTGACGCGTACTCATCAAAACCCCATAGGCCGTTCCCCGAGGTATAGGCGCGGAATGATTCAATGAGCCCCTGCTTAACGATATACGCGGACGGCAATGCGTCACTGGCGCTGGGCAGCATGTCAACAGACTGAAGCGTACCCATGTGGAATGCGTTGCTGGTCTCAGCCACATCGAGCCACATCTCGTAGTTTGCGTCAACCGAAGACAGGTACGCGTCTATACGCATAGCATACGAG
>NZ_JBXAYI010000231.1:0-242 GCF_056782235.1 Dellaglioa sp. CoH-55-MRSF-7 | reverse complement strand
GCCGGACACGCTGCGCGAGACCCGGGTCGTACTTGACCTCGGGTTCACTGACCTTGATACCGGCCTGCGCGTCCAGCACGCCCATCACCACGTCGTACACCTGATCCCATTGCTGAATCTTTTGCGACGAGAATGCAATGTTGTACTTTTCGCCCAGAATCTGCGCAATCTCATCACGCGGCGAGTCCAGCTTGATATCTTCCATCCAGTCCTCGATACGTGCCGAATCATCGACAGAATAC
>NZ_JBXAYI010000230.1:0-242 GCF_056782235.1 Dellaglioa sp. CoH-55-MRSF-7 | reverse complement strand
CCCCAACGGTTCGTGCGAGCGGTTGGACGATTGCGAACCCGACCGTCTCACGTCTTCCGTCCCCGTGCGTTATTTCTGCCTCCAAGAGGAACTGGAAGTTGGCCCCCGCGCTGAACTGCCCACTACGTCGGGTCGCGTCCCGACGCCAGTCGGGACCGAACGCGGCGGACGCGATGCGGTTGATGTGGTCCTCAATGGCCCAATTCGTTAGCCGAACCTGCACTTCCACCTACGTCACACCT
>NZ_JBXAYI010000229.1:0-242 GCF_056782235.1 Dellaglioa sp. CoH-55-MRSF-7 | reverse complement strand
ACTATTACCGTAAACTACGTGTCCGGTGTTCCCGGACTCGGCAAGACCCGTGCTGCAATCGACTTCATGCGCCGACACATCGAAGGCGGCCTAGCTGGAAAAGATGTTGGCTATCTATTTTACGTTGCGCCTACCGTTGACTTGCTAAATCAGACGATCAAAAATTTGAAGGCGTTGCTCGATCCAGCGCTGCACGTGATGATACGCGCCGAGTACTCGATCGAGGGTGAACAGTATAACAA
>NZ_JBXAYI010000228.1:0-243 GCF_056782235.1 Dellaglioa sp. CoH-55-MRSF-7 | reverse complement strand
AGGTGGGAGTGCGAGAAAAATACGGAATGTGCGTAGCACCCGCACACCCACGCACAAATGCGTAGTCGATTAGGAGTCCAAAACACCTAATCGCTTTACCATGTTAAAATTGAGTTCTGCGAATTATGCGGGCGCTGAGCGCAATTGAGAAGCGCTCGCAAAATCCACCACGTTATCTGAAAGCGCCGTAGCCCAAGCTGGGTCTTTCACGATAGAACACTCGATCAGCCGAATTCCGTGTGC
>NZ_JBXAYI010000227.1:0-243 GCF_056782235.1 Dellaglioa sp. CoH-55-MRSF-7 | reverse complement strand
CGCGATACTCATGCACTTCCCGGAACAAGCCACTGGTCTTGTAGAACTCGATGTGCTTGTCGTCGTGATTGCCCAACACCAGAAACTTGTTCGGCGTCTCGATCTGTTCGATGAGTGCGCCAGTCTTCCATTTGTTGTGGAAGCTTAGGTCACCAAGAAACCGGATGACACCCTTGGGGCCAACATCTTCGTTCAGACGACGAATGATCCACTGATCGTGCTCGTCGATGTTCGAGAAATAGT
>NZ_JBXAYI010000226.1:0-243 GCF_056782235.1 Dellaglioa sp. CoH-55-MRSF-7 | reverse complement strand
CGGAGAACTTGACGACTTGCTTGTTCTTTACTACGAGCGAGTCCTAGTGAAGGTCTGCGTTCTCACCACTCAGGAACTGGACGTTGACCTTGAAGTCGGGGAACTGGGCGATCACTTGGCCGGTGCCCATCAGCTTGTGAACTACCACGGCACCCAGCGCAATACGCGTTTCGCGATCATCCACATTGATTGGGGTGAGGTCCAGAGGGTCTGCGAAACCTGCGATCTCATACTTTCCGCCGC
>NZ_JBXAYI010000225.1:0-243 GCF_056782235.1 Dellaglioa sp. CoH-55-MRSF-7 | reverse complement strand
GTCCACGTCCGGTACTACTGGTGATCTGGTGCAGCGCTGGCAGGGTATGGACAGCATGTACTTCCGGTCGCGTATCAGTGGCACTTGGAGCGGGTGGTTGCAGCTGAGCAACGGTTCATTGCCACCGGCTACGACCTCGACGCTGGGTGCCGTTATCGTCGGCGCTGGTCTGAACGTGACATCCTCAGGATTGCTGAGCACGCAGATTCAATCAGTCAATGGCAAGACCGATCGGTATTTGGT
>NZ_JBXAYI010000224.1:0-243 GCF_056782235.1 Dellaglioa sp. CoH-55-MRSF-7 | reverse complement strand
ATCATTTATCAATACGTAACCTAAAGGAAAAGACATGCTGACGAAAACCAACGATGCCCCGATTCTGCGCCTGCTGGAACATACGCCGTTCGGCCGTATCACGGTCAAGCTGAATAACGGGGACACGATCAAGGCTGAATACGTGCCGGAACCGGTCACGGACGTGGAGCGCGGGGAGTCGGTCGTGTATCCGGATGCGGATTCGAATGTGCTGATTCACAAGCACGTTACGCGCTACAAGCC
>NZ_JBXAYI010000223.1:0-243 GCF_056782235.1 Dellaglioa sp. CoH-55-MRSF-7 | reverse complement strand
GCGCAGAGCCCTGTTCTGCACGATGCGGGAACTGGTGCGTTTTACAGTGGTCCTCATCGCGTGTTTGGTGCCATGGTCAACGAGCTGCGGGCCCGTGGCTCCGACTACCGGGCTATGCTGTGGCTACGCGATAACGCGCGGCGTGTATGGGACCTGATGGAACAGGATTTGCGTAACGGTTTCGGGGAACAGGAACTGGCAGAGGCCGGCATCGACCCGTCTGACTACTGGAAGGAGTTGAAA
>NZ_JBXAYI010000222.1:0-245 GCF_056782235.1 Dellaglioa sp. CoH-55-MRSF-7 | reverse complement strand
ATCGAGGGACCCCCTCCGATGTTGCCCATACTGCCACCCATACCCGCAGTCACCAACGACTGCGGCTGGCTTGGGGCGCGCGCCACGACCGCGTTTCCAGCCCCCACCGGATCGACATTTATTGAGCCCCCGGAGACTCCTAGAATACGGTTACGTGTGTACATTGTGTTGTCCTTACTGAATGCGTTTGTTCATTTTGAATCGTGTCATATCGGCACCACGATAGGCCATGCGAATAGCCACAT
>NZ_JBXAYI010000221.1:0-245 GCF_056782235.1 Dellaglioa sp. CoH-55-MRSF-7 | reverse complement strand
GCGATCACGAACTGGTTGATCAGCGCCTGACGGAATTCGCGGCTCTTTTTCCACGCCTCCGGCTGTTCCGACATGCGATCGTACAGCCAAACTTCGGCATTGAGGCACAGCCCCATACGGTCCATGAAGCTAGCGTGCTCCGGACACCCATCTTCGATCCAGCGGAGGATTTCACGGTGGAAGAGAATCAGATCGTCAGTCATTTTCGGCTCCTGAAATATAGAAAGCCCAGTATAGTTCTATAC
>NZ_JBXAYI010000220.1:0-246 GCF_056782235.1 Dellaglioa sp. CoH-55-MRSF-7 | reverse complement strand
TCCATGTACCAGTGCATCATGGCGAGCAGGCCGATATCGATGGGGTCGCCCTTGTCGACGTGCGAGCGCAACATAGTCGACAGATCACCCCGTTGCGCGCTCCACCACCCGGCACGCCCCTGGGCTCTACCCACTGCCATCTTTGCCTTCAACACGCGGTTGAACCCGTCGAGTGCTGCATCGTCGAACGCTGCCGCACTTGTCAGTGGATTCGCGTCGGTCACGTCGGTAACGGCTGACGAACCA
>NZ_JBXAYI010000219.1:0-246 GCF_056782235.1 Dellaglioa sp. CoH-55-MRSF-7 | reverse complement strand
AACGTGGCGTCTGGAGGTTTCGGCACCTACCAGTCGGCGGTCACCAAGTCGCAGTACCAGTCGATCATTGCTACGTATCCGGGCATTCTAGACGTGATGACTCAGGCCCAGCGCGAGATCGATCCATCGGACTACCGATGGATGAACGTGGTTCGTGTGTCGGCACTCACCGCTAGCCCGTGGACGCAGGCTCAGATTCAGGACTTTCTGAACTACTGTCAGAAAGTCACGATGTACAGCACGTTC
>NZ_JBXAYI010000218.1:0-246 GCF_056782235.1 Dellaglioa sp. CoH-55-MRSF-7 | reverse complement strand
CTCCATGACGATACTAAAGCGGCGTCTTGTATGCGCTGTGCCAAATCGTGAGGGCACCCCCTAGCTTAGCGCAAGCTTCACCGCGATATTGCACACCGAACCTAAAAGACCCGCGAATCTTTCGGGCCACCCCATGTGATCGACAAGCCATCAGGATTGAAGTCAGCGGCAATTTTTCCCCCGTCATCCTTATAAACCTCCAGCTCGTCGATAAATCCATTTTTCAATATCAATACGAAATTAATA
>NZ_JBXAYI010000217.1:0-246 GCF_056782235.1 Dellaglioa sp. CoH-55-MRSF-7 | reverse complement strand
ACTACGAACGACGTAAGTGGGAATCGCTGCAAAATTCGGCCGGGACATCGCTCACGGCCGGTGCGTAGGGCCGTGCAACAAGTGCCGATGTCCAGAAGGTGATTACCGTGCTCAACGGTATGAACAAGATGGCAGGCAATTTGTTTGCGCGTGCCGCGAGCGCTGCCGAGGTTCAGGCCAAGAAGTTTGAAGCTCAGTACGAACAGATTAAGCACGATCAGGCGATCGATACGCTCACATCGTTTG
>NZ_JBXAYI010000216.1:0-247 GCF_056782235.1 Dellaglioa sp. CoH-55-MRSF-7 | reverse complement strand
AGATCGAGGTGCTGCACCGTGCGATCCGAGTCCTAGATGATCACTACCAGACATATCTGTGTCACGCGATTAAGAGTTCGGCTCAAATCCTGTCGTGGGACAATCCCGATTATCCGTATAAGAAAGCAGCGGAAGAATTGGTGACTGTCATACGCCGGGCGCTCGGCAACCGCCTCACACCCAACTGCTGGCTTGAGGATGTTCACGGTATCTGGGCTCATGAACAAAAAGCTTTCCTACTGAAGGA
>NZ_JBXAYI010000215.1:0-247 GCF_056782235.1 Dellaglioa sp. CoH-55-MRSF-7 | reverse complement strand
ATACGGAACCAACCGCCCTCACCCGCTCGATCCACGACACGGCCTGCCGCCACCTCCGGAACCCAAGAAAAATATTCTCGAAAAGAGACAGCAATGGTTCGTGAAGTTTCCGGGCACGAGCTGGCTGGAGCAGGTTGAACTTTGTGACGTGACGGAACACACAGTTCAAGTGTGGATCAAGGATGACACGCGCAGCTCCCTCTTCAACTTCGCGCGATTCAAGATCACCGATATTGAGTTCGTGGAG
>NZ_JBXAYI010000214.1:0-247 GCF_056782235.1 Dellaglioa sp. CoH-55-MRSF-7 | reverse complement strand
GGCTCTTTCCGCCCTTCACCCATTCGCGGAAGATCAGGAACGCCATGATCTCGTTGCCTTCGTCCATCTCGGCCTGAAGCGTCTTGAGGAAGCCCTCCATGCGCTTGATCGGGGACTCACCCAGACCTTCGAGCGTCGGCGTGTCGTTCACGGGCAACCCGTACATCGTATTCATCTTGCGAACCGCCCACGGGAAGAAGTGGCCGATTTCCAAACCGCTCTCCGCAAAGTCCGTCGACGCGGAGCC
>NZ_JBXAYI010000213.1:0-247 GCF_056782235.1 Dellaglioa sp. CoH-55-MRSF-7 | reverse complement strand
GAGCTAAGGGTTTATGAGGCTGAACGCCGTGCGCAAGACGCAGAATCGCGATCTCTGATGTTGGAGTCGGTGGTCGCGTCCCGTCTTGACCAGATGGATGGAACGCCAGCGTCCACGCCCACGCTGGGTATGCCTGTCGCATCGTCCATGGGCTCAACGTCCGATCACGTGTACGCCGAACACAACCCATTTGAGGATATGGCGCGGGTAGAGGGCGCGGGCGATCTATTCAACGGTGGTATTCCAC
>NZ_JBXAYI010000212.1:0-248 GCF_056782235.1 Dellaglioa sp. CoH-55-MRSF-7 | reverse complement strand
TCACGCTCGTCGAAGTCCGGAACGGACCTGATCACCTTCCAATTGAAGTATCCGCGCTACATTCATGCCGAGTTCATGACACACCGTGTATTCTCGCGCAATGCATCAAGTTCGCGAGCCATACCCGCTAAGAAGCTTATCTCCCAGATTCGCGAAGAGCCCGTGTTCTTTGCTCACGTCGGTCTGAACGAACCGGGCATCCAGGCTAGCGATCAAGTTACTGCCGATGTTCTCGATAAGTTCCGAAA
>NZ_JBXAYI010000211.1:0-248 GCF_056782235.1 Dellaglioa sp. CoH-55-MRSF-7 | reverse complement strand
CAGTGAGCCGATGACCCCGATTATGAATAGGAATCGGGTGCCGGGCCAATTGGAAATAACTATTGGGCCGATAGCCGGAATCAATTGGACAAAGGGCCCCCACCCCGTCCCGGTTTTTAGGAATGGGGCCCCAAATTAGGAGTGCTAAGGTATCCCCCGGAAACCCCGTCTCGCGACCCAGCCGGGTAGTGCAGGAAACAGGGGGTCTAATTCTCAGCGTAAGGTCTCCCCCGGATCGTGTCCTTTGG
>NZ_JBXAYI010000210.1:0-248 GCF_056782235.1 Dellaglioa sp. CoH-55-MRSF-7 | reverse complement strand
GATCGATGTGACGCACGTCAAGGAGTGCTTACGACGTTCATCACCAACTGGTTCAAGAGTGCTAGGTCCGAAGTTGCAGAGATGTCGAAGGATCAGGGTGATCAGTCGTACGAAGCACTGGTCGAAGAAATGGGCGATGCATCGTCAGATGTGCTTGGATCGACTGGCCCCGAGATAGACGGAGAGATGCAGGATCACATAGCCTATATCTCGAAACAGATTGATCGTCAGGGCTACGTGCGTGCCGC
>NZ_JBXAYI010000209.1:0-248 GCF_056782235.1 Dellaglioa sp. CoH-55-MRSF-7 | reverse complement strand
AGCTTCAAGCAGCGCTAGCCGAATTCGATGGCGCGATCAACACCGAGGAAGTACGCGCCGAGATTGCGCAGCGCGCAGTTGACATCACATGAGCGGCATCTGCGTTCCACTCGGCAATGGATGAGGCAGAAACAGAAGCCCGATCCAAGACGCAAGAACTAGAAGACACGAGCCGAAAGTTGAAGGACGGCGCGCAGCATGTGTCAGAAAAGCCAGTCGGGCACCGTGTGTTTGATCCAGCTGTTTAT
>NZ_JBXAYI010000208.1:0-248 GCF_056782235.1 Dellaglioa sp. CoH-55-MRSF-7 | reverse complement strand
CACCCGCTCCAGACTTAGTAAAGTAATGTGATGTACGTTCAGTGTGGTGCTTAGGTTTCCTAGGCCACGGGCACCACGCACTTGCCGGTTTAGCTCAGTTGGTAGAGCAGCTGATTTGTAATCAGTTGGTCGCGGGTTCGAGTCCTGCAATCGGCACCATTTTTATTGTTGTGGGCGAGAGCGAAAGAATCCCCAATCCTAACTGTCGAGGAAGAGGCACCGCCAGTGTATTGCAACCGGATTTATCC
>NZ_JBXAYI010000207.1:0-249 GCF_056782235.1 Dellaglioa sp. CoH-55-MRSF-7 | reverse complement strand
GATGTGGTCGCTGCAACCTCATCGACGCAGCACAGGCGAGCAGACCGAGCTTTACAACGTCGATCGCGTGTCAAAGTCGGAAGGACTGGATGCGCTGCCGACGGACTATTCCAAGCTGCCGCCGGCGTTGCTGCCTGCCGTTCCCGAACTAGGGCCACCGCTGCCGGGCGATCTTGGCCCGGCTATCGTGAAGTCGCAGCAACCGGCGACGGCTGCCTACGCGGCCCCCGGTCACGACCCGAACGATGC
>NZ_JBXAYI010000206.1:0-250 GCF_056782235.1 Dellaglioa sp. CoH-55-MRSF-7 | reverse complement strand
GTCTATTTCAGGTTGGTTATGCAGAAAATTGTCGGGATAATAACCATAGTTTTTCCCTCCATTCAGTTGTAATAGGCTCATCCAGTGAGCGAGTTGTTGCGAAGAAATAGCCTGATGCTGACCATTTTTCTGCCAGTTTTGTGCCTGTAATTCTAAAATAGATTTGTCTTTAGCCTGAGGGATGTTTTTAATTTGATTGGTCAATTGTATTAACCATTGGTCAGCCGATTTTTCTGCGACACCTTCCATA
>NZ_JBXAYI010000205.1:0-250 GCF_056782235.1 Dellaglioa sp. CoH-55-MRSF-7 | reverse complement strand
GGTGCACGGAACGATCTCAAGATTTCGTGCCACACCCGAGGC
Source organism: Dellaglioa sp. CoH-55-MRSF-7 (assembly GCF_056782235.1). The sequence continues at coordinate 208 of NZ_JBXAYI010000205.1, read as the reverse complement.
CTCAATCTCACTCATCCGGCGTCGAGCTACCTTCGGGTCTTGCGCAGAGCCGCATACAGTACGCAAATGTACCTGCTTACGATCGAACAAGTCACTCGACTGACAGGCCACATCTCCAACGATCAGGTAGTTGAAGCGGAAGTCACGGTAGTTGGTGCCTTGGAAACGGTTGCCCTGCGAATCAGTTCCATCGTACTCGTTGCGGATC
>NZ_JBXAYI010000204.1:0-250 GCF_056782235.1 Dellaglioa sp. CoH-55-MRSF-7 | reverse complement strand
GCATCGGAGAGAAAAGACATGATGGCGGCATTCCTGATGGACGCGCCGGATGCTGGCAGAAGTCGGAACCTCGTGCGCATGCCGAGCGCCGGGCAAAAAGAAAGGGATGATCTAACCGGTTCCCGCCACCGGCTTGCTTTCGCACGATCATCCCAAAATAGCGTACAGGCCCAAAACCACACTTCACTCGCCTGAGAAAAACGTCCCGCACGCTATCGGGATTACTCTATAAAATTGGGAATCCCAAGTT
>NZ_JBXAYI010000203.1:0-251 GCF_056782235.1 Dellaglioa sp. CoH-55-MRSF-7 | reverse complement strand
CAGCAGACCGCGATCCGCAATCTCGATCCACGTGACTTCCTGCATCGAGCCCTCGACTACACTATCCGTCAACTCAGACATCTTCAGTTTCTCCCTGTACAAGTTCAAAGATTCGAGCCTCAATCTCCGAAAACCCCTCACTCACGTGAATCGAGTCCACATCACCAGCGTACTGCTCTCTCAGGCTCTGGATGATGTGCCGGACTTCGTTGATTCGCGTCAACTGACCCATCTCGAAGGCGAGCTGCATC
>NZ_JBXAYI010000202.1:0-252 GCF_056782235.1 Dellaglioa sp. CoH-55-MRSF-7 | reverse complement strand
GTGGCCGAGGTGGCCGCCCGGCAGCTGCGCCCGCACGGCGTTGCCAGCGTTGCCCTGCACCCGGGCCTCGTGCGTACCGAAGGCGTGATGCAGTTCGCGGACTTCCTCGATCTGTCGCAATCCCAATCCCCCGAGGGAGTCGGCCGAGTGGTAGCGGCCCTCGCTAAGGACCCTCAGCTAGAGACGCTCTCCGGGCAAATTCTTACCGTCAGCGAACTCGCCCTGCGTTACAGCATCGAAGCACTCACGTGA
>NZ_JBXAYI010000201.1:0-252 GCF_056782235.1 Dellaglioa sp. CoH-55-MRSF-7 | reverse complement strand
GCCCACATGTGGGACGAGGGTCCTAGGGGAATTGAGTGCAGGACGGGCTTGATACCTAGTCCGTGGAGGACTCGAAGATGCGGGACTTGCTGGATAAGTGAGGACAAGGAAATCGGGGTTGGGGGCGTGTGGACGACTGCGATCAGCGGTCTGTACGTTAGCGTGAGTGAGGCCAGTGGATAGGAGCCGGGGCTTGCGGATCGAGAACGAGTACGAGATTTGTTGACATGGTGTGAATTGTTGTGTAGGATG
>NZ_JBXAYI010000200.1:0-253 GCF_056782235.1 Dellaglioa sp. CoH-55-MRSF-7 | reverse complement strand
GACTTCGGCTATGGCGGCCTCGTCAATATCGGACTGGCCTCTAATGGTGCCCAGATTTTGGACTTCGACGGTAATTACCTAACACTGCGGAACGGCACATACACCAGTACAACACCTTTGGCTACCGGCACCACGTACCTTGGTGATGGCTATCACTGGATTGAAGCCTCAATCCAGATTAACGGCGCTAGCACCAAGGTAACGGCCTACGTGGATAGCATACTTCAGTTCACAGGAACTTATAACTACGCGC
>NZ_JBXAYI010000199.1:0-253 GCF_056782235.1 Dellaglioa sp. CoH-55-MRSF-7 | reverse complement strand
CCATTGCTCATGTTGGTTCAGAGCGCGCCCATTGAGCTTGATGCTCAACGATTCCATCCAGTCCTCGAACTTCATGCACGCTCTCCGCGCAAGGGCCGGGCCGCAACGTCGCGAATCCACTTCAGCCGACGCGGGTTGCGGTATTTGACCTCGTGCAAGTACTCGCGCAAAGCCCGCGCCGCCAACGCATCATCTTCGTTCCCGGCAGGCGGCACGAACTCATTGAACGGATATGTATCGTGCAACCCCGCGC
>NZ_JBXAYI010000198.1:0-253 GCF_056782235.1 Dellaglioa sp. CoH-55-MRSF-7 | reverse complement strand
AGGTGATCGCGGGATCAGTCAGGTCGACATGCTGTGTTAAGACGCCGTCGTCCCAGCTGTAGCTCGTGGGAACCTGCGCGCCGGCCGCATCCACGGCCCAGGGGAATTCAATCTGACCGAGCACATCGTCCCCAGACTCGAGGTAGTAGCTGAGCTCGGACTTAACGAGATCGGCCCCTTCGGGCACATCGAAGGTGTAGTCGTAGCTTGACGGCGCGTCGCTGCTGGCAATCGTCGTGAGGACGCGCACACC
>NZ_JBXAYI010000197.1:0-254 GCF_056782235.1 Dellaglioa sp. CoH-55-MRSF-7 | reverse complement strand
TTCCTGGGAGCAACGGTGCTGGCCAACTTCGGTGCGAGCATCTTCTCGGTGCATCTGGTCGCCTTCTCGTTCATGCGCGAGTTCGGAGTGCTGCTCCCGGCCATATTGATTGCAGGCCGTACCGCAAGCGCGTACACCGCCCAAATCGGTTCGATGAAGGCAAATGAAGAGATCGATGCGCTTCGCTCCAACGCGCTCGACCCCATCGAGTTACTGGTGCTGCCACGCGTGCTGGCGCTTCTTGGGTCCTTGCC
>NZ_JBXAYI010000196.1:0-254 GCF_056782235.1 Dellaglioa sp. CoH-55-MRSF-7 | reverse complement strand
ATTGCGGTGCCGGCAAATACATGGACTAGATGTCAGCAGACATTTAGCATTCCTTCGGTTGTGGTAAAGACGCTGGGCACCAATCACTATCTGCGGTTCCAGCTGGCTACGACGGCGGCACCCGGCACGTTCACGGCGCTGATCACTGAGGTGCAGCTCGAACAGGGCCCATCCTATACGGGCTTCGAATTCAAGGACTTGTCGGTGATGGCGAATGAGTGCTTGTTCTATTATGGAGCCTTCCCGGGATCGCC
>NZ_JBXAYI010000195.1:0-254 GCF_056782235.1 Dellaglioa sp. CoH-55-MRSF-7 | reverse complement strand
CATGTGGCACAAGAGAACCGTCCACCGGATATGAATTCAGCTCTTGGTTCGCTTTTGCGTAAATCCCCAAATCAACCAGCTTCCGTGCGCGTTCCTCGATGTACATTTACTGCTCCTGTATGTTAGACGCACGCATCATACACGTTACGCCACATCATAGCAAGCAAAAATTCCATCCGGATGAAGCTTCAGCTCTTCCTGCTTCACGAGCGTGCTCATTCGTTCCCACGACGAGACCTGCACCGTCAGATTGG
>NZ_JBXAYI010000194.1:0-254 GCF_056782235.1 Dellaglioa sp. CoH-55-MRSF-7 | reverse complement strand
CTACTTGTTTTGCTTCCGGTACTCTTCCCACTCTTCGTGTAGACTCAGCTCACCGGGCCACGCATCGTAGTACCAATCCCAGTCAAAACACCAGTCATTGACGGTGCCGACATCGATGTGTTCTACGCTTCGTTCCTGACGCTCGATTTTGTCGAGCACTCGATTGAGGACACGACGATTCTGCTGCCGCTCGTCTCGACGCGCACCCGGAGCCGGGCCGCAGCACGGGCAATGGAAACCGCCCGGACCATAAC
>NZ_JBXAYI010000193.1:0-254 GCF_056782235.1 Dellaglioa sp. CoH-55-MRSF-7 | reverse complement strand
AACTGCTGGACTGCGATAATAGTTTCGAGATGCGGGGCCAGCTGCTTTAGCAGGGCGCGACGCTCCACCAATTCCTCCATCATGCGACGCAAAACCTTCAGTTCCAGTTTCTTGCCCTCGAACGGCTTGGGTTCACGCGGCAGCTCCAGCATTTCCTTGTGCGCTTTGGCCAGAGCACGAAACTTTTTCTGATTCTTGACGAGACAGCTCTGTTCTTTCTCAAGCTCTGCGAGGCGGACTTCTGCACGGGTTTG
>NZ_JBXAYI010000192.1:0-255 GCF_056782235.1 Dellaglioa sp. CoH-55-MRSF-7 | reverse complement strand
CGGCTCATGTTTTGACCAACATTGCTGACGTCACCTACCGGACCACTCACGATCGCGAAGCGGCTGAGGCTTTAGCAGCTTGGCTCAATACCCCCGAGAGCATGCAGCAGCTGCATGCCGAGATCTCTGCCAAGCCCGAGTACGCCAACGCGGAGCAGATTCGCACTTCTCTGGCCGAAGTCGTGGAAATCCCGGATTGACCGTGGCAGGTCCGGGCCGTGCCTCACAAGTTGACGTTCCTCAATGAAAAGCAAC
>NZ_JBXAYI010000191.1:0-256 GCF_056782235.1 Dellaglioa sp. CoH-55-MRSF-7 | reverse complement strand
CGGGTGCTCGCATTGCACCTTCAGCACTAGCTCAACCGGAGCCGCCTCTCCTGCAGCACGCCCGAGTCGAAGAACCTCCAGGCCCGCATGTGGCGCAATGCCCATGAACCCACCCACCGGGGCGTCTTCGCCAACGTCATAGATGCAGGAACGCCAAGGGAGTGGCGACGCCAATTTTCGATCACCGCTGTGGCAGCACGCAATTCGAGAGGGAGAGCGCTACGCGCGCGGGTCTGTCCCCCGATGTCCTCGAAGC
>NZ_JBXAYI010000190.1:0-256 GCF_056782235.1 Dellaglioa sp. CoH-55-MRSF-7 | reverse complement strand
GGCGTAGTAAAGCAGTACTCTGAGGGAGACGAGCGCAACGCGACAATCAGTCGCTTGCGCCGTGAAATCAGGCTCGCGACCCGTGGCGCTCCCCAGCGCCATGCGCATGACGAAGAGAATACTGCGAATTATGTCAGTTCTGGTACGGAACAGCTATACAACGCAAGTTCTGAACTTTTGGTCGATGCTTACCGAAAAGTCAGAAGTCTGGTACATCCGGACAAAGGTGGCGATCCGGAACTGTTCCATCTAGTAA
>NZ_JBXAYI010000189.1:0-256 GCF_056782235.1 Dellaglioa sp. CoH-55-MRSF-7 | reverse complement strand
CAAGCCGCACGTGGTGATTGAAGTCCTTGTACGTGGTCTTCGCGTGCATGATCGCGAGCCGCACGTATTTTTCGAGGATCATGTTCTTGAACGAGCGTGCCTTCTCATACCACAACCGCGACTGCTGAATCGTCGAGTACAGAGTTCCACCATGCCGCACACCAAGACTCGTCTCGATCGCATAAATCTCGGAGTTGCGAATGATTGGGTCAATGTCGAAACGTGTGTGCAACTGCTCATAACGCTCAACGCGCTT
>NZ_JBXAYI010000188.1:0-257 GCF_056782235.1 Dellaglioa sp. CoH-55-MRSF-7 | reverse complement strand
CAGCAGAAGGCACTGGCCTATTTGATGAAGCCAAAGGATAGTGTGGTGGCCGCTCTCAACAAAGGGACAGGCACCACAATCCGGAAGATGGTGGTTCCGAATGTGGCTAAGCTTGAACCGCAGTATGGGTTGGCCGAAGAGCTATACGACCGATACCGTACTCTGGAGGCTGTGGACGCGCAAGTAGCTCTACAGTTTCCGGACCGCAAGGGCGACGCGTACGCCCGCACAGTTCAACAGATAGGAGAACTGAAAAC
>NZ_JBXAYI010000187.1:0-257 GCF_056782235.1 Dellaglioa sp. CoH-55-MRSF-7 | reverse complement strand
GAGGCGCGTGATGTAGAGCCGGCCACGCCGACTCCGAACCTTCGAAACTTCCCAGTCTGCTTCGCCTTCAACCAAAAAGTCGAAGCTGTACACGGTAAGCGGATCGCCAACTTTTGCCAGTGCTTCAGAAAGGAGTGTGCCCATATTACACCACCTGTAGCGTGAGGGTGACGGGGAACGCGGTCACACCCGCCTGATTTGTTGCCTGCACCGAGAACGTGAAGGTGTAGTCGCCCGGAGCCGGGGTCTTCAGGCAC
>NZ_JBXAYI010000186.1:0-257 GCF_056782235.1 Dellaglioa sp. CoH-55-MRSF-7 | reverse complement strand
CCATTGCTTTCCGTTCCAATATGAAAACGCCCGCTTTATGAGGCCATCCCCCCAGATGATTTTCGTGCGGTGAACGCCTCGGTGAATAGGATTCGTATCAGGCGGAAACCACTCCGTCAGCATGTCATCAGTGATCTTCATGCTCGCACCCATCCTTTCGACGTCGAACGGATCTTCCCGGTCTTGCGCACGGCCTGAGGACGCCGGTCAACAATACGCCAGCCGACGACTTCACCGAAGCTGGTCGGCCGACATTC
>NZ_JBXAYI010000185.1:0-257 GCF_056782235.1 Dellaglioa sp. CoH-55-MRSF-7 | reverse complement strand
GCACGCGACAATCGCGACGGCGGCAATCGCACAGCAAAGAAAGGTGCCAAACGTTAAGATCATTTTTAAGCCTCGGGTTAATGGCTCACGTGAGCCTATGAGAAGCATTCTATAGACTGTCGGGTGCCGCGTCAACAGTATCCGACTAAATCACTCAGGTATTAGGAAAACGGAAAGGGGCCGATTGGACCATGTGAATTATGTGTATGCACGCTGCGTACGACGCAGCACGTGCCCACGTGCGGACCTGGATTGAT
>NZ_JBXAYI010000184.1:0-258 GCF_056782235.1 Dellaglioa sp. CoH-55-MRSF-7 | reverse complement strand
CATGTACAATGCGTTCTCCGGCATCGGTGATGCGTTCAAGGGCGTTGGTGAGTTCTTTGCGGGTGGCGACGATGATGACGTGAAAGCCCGGTTGATCCTGCTGGTTGTGGGTCTTGTCGTGCTCTCGCTGATCGCGGGTGGTGTCCTGGCCGCCATCCTCATCAAGAAGTATGCGGGGCGGCTTCCGCTTCCGGAACGTGAGTCCGTGAAATTCGGCCGCTGATTGGCCTGATGTAAAGAAAAGGGATTGTGCTTGAC
>NZ_JBXAYI010000183.1:0-258 GCF_056782235.1 Dellaglioa sp. CoH-55-MRSF-7 | reverse complement strand
ATCGGGACCACGCACGTTGAATAGAAGACGCCACGTGCCGTCCGGCAATCGATCGATGTGGATAAACTCTTTCTCGGTATGGGGAGTGGCAAACTTCGAGAGGGGAAGTTCCGCAATGGGTTTACCGGAACTGGACCGCAACGTGATATTCGGTGTCATTGATTCTCCTTGAGAGCGCGCATTCTACACCAAACTTGCAATTGCGTCAAACAGAACTTCTGCCGGACGCAAGCCTACGTGAAGCTGGGCCCCCGAATC
>NZ_JBXAYI010000182.1:0-258 GCF_056782235.1 Dellaglioa sp. CoH-55-MRSF-7 | reverse complement strand
CTATACGCTAGGTGGAAAATAATTGCAAGGCTGAGCACAAAAAGAAAAACCCCGCACGGGGCGGGGCTTCAAGGTTACGCGAGCGCAACCAACCGGCGATTAAGCAACAGCGGCTTTTCATGGGCCGCAAACGTCACACTAACGTGAGTGGGAGGGCACTGCGCGTCGTCTACCACGAGCCCGATACCATAGTCCGGGAAGACCTCGGCTGCTGCGCCAACCGACTTTACTCGATCACCTGCTTTCATACGTCATGCC
>NZ_JBXAYI010000181.1:0-259 GCF_056782235.1 Dellaglioa sp. CoH-55-MRSF-7 | reverse complement strand
CGGCTGACGCGACGACAAGGCGGAATTCCACCTGTTCGGCTCGGTCGCGACGTCATCCTTCGGTGTCGCCGCGGTGACGCCGATCGAGATGTTTAATCGCGACTGGAGTTCGGTCTATACCACCCCGCAGACGACGCAGAACAACACGGCGTTGCTCGGCCTCAACGGCAAATACGCGCTGACCGATAACTGGACATTGCAGGGCAGCCTCTACGGGCGTTTCTTCCGCCAATCCCATGTCGACGGCAATGACGGCGAC
>NZ_JBXAYI010000180.1:0-259 GCF_056782235.1 Dellaglioa sp. CoH-55-MRSF-7 | reverse complement strand
GAGCTTTGTATCAGCCATGAGGATGCGGGGCACGGTGCGTTCATCGTCGAGCGCTTGCGCAATATAACGGTGGAGCGGGTTGTGATCGGTGCGAAGCTGGGAATGCTGATGGGCGCACAAAGACAGGGGAGAGTTGATGGGAAAGAAGATTAAGGACCCGGTTGGTGACCGGATGAAGCGCTTCGAAATGGAAGAAGCGGGGCGCTCCATGATGCCCGGCCTTCCTATTCTGGCGCGGCTCGACGGCCGTGCGTTCCAC
>NZ_JBXAYI010000179.1:0-259 GCF_056782235.1 Dellaglioa sp. CoH-55-MRSF-7 | reverse complement strand
GGCCGTAAACGCCAGCGGCAAAGTAAAGGTAATGGCCAATGCGGTGTTAGAAAAGCCCGTTTCGGATTTGACCCGGTTCGGGCCCTCCCGCACCGAATTCTTGGCAGAACTAAAAAGATGGGTTGATCTGTACAAACCGGACGGCTTCGTTGCGGAACGCTTCATGACGCGCGGTATCCAATCTATGGGCACCACCATCGAAATGGTCAGCGTCATGATCGGTCTACTGGCAGGCACCTATCCGGATATACCGATGCTA
>NZ_JBXAYI010000178.1:0-259 GCF_056782235.1 Dellaglioa sp. CoH-55-MRSF-7 | reverse complement strand
CATCGACCACGGTCTGATGGATCGAAAAAAAACGTTCCTCTAGACTCGATTCCAACGTGAGTGAAGCGCGCGGCGCGGCCGATGGCGAAGCGGCGATGTTCGCGATGCGTCGGTGCGACGGATTGATCGCGCGAGCCGCGCATGCGCATCCAATGCGAGGGGAACGGTAGAGATGACGCAGCCAACGTGTGCATACGACGATGTATTCGAACGCGCGCTGCTGGGCCTGCTGGATCCGTCGAGAACGGCGGGCGTGCCC
>NZ_JBXAYI010000177.1:0-260 GCF_056782235.1 Dellaglioa sp. CoH-55-MRSF-7 | reverse complement strand
GTGCCGGCGTTGCGACCGCATCTGCGTCTGGATGGCCCGGGATCGTAGTAGGTAGCGTTTCCGGGTGACGGAGGCCAATGTCAAAGCTGTGGCCAATGACGCCGAATTGCTTTGCGAGGTACGAGCGCAGATGTGCGAAGTCCGCAGCGATCATGTGTTCGACGTTGCTAACTTCGTAGCCAGCTTCGCGCATCGCTTCCTTCAGGATCGCGTAGTTGAAAATAGCCATAAATTTCTCCTGATTCAGAATAGAAAAACAA
>NZ_JBXAYI010000176.1:0-260 GCF_056782235.1 Dellaglioa sp. CoH-55-MRSF-7 | reverse complement strand
ACGTCTGTGATCAAAAACGACGCGCTGTTTGGAACAATTGGCGTTGACATGTTACGTTGTCCTTAGATTGTTGGGTCGGGCAGGATCGTGATCAACACATCCTCCCATAGGCCAAGGGCCACGATCTGCGCATCAGTGCGCACCAGAGTAGGGTCATCGGTTATCGGCATATCGAACTCTTCGTCAACCGAATACAGCACTAGGTTGTAGTTCGCTATCTCGTAGAAAAGCGAGACAAGCGTGTTGATATCTAGATCACC
>NZ_JBXAYI010000175.1:0-261 GCF_056782235.1 Dellaglioa sp. CoH-55-MRSF-7 | reverse complement strand
CCTTCAATGCCGAGCGGCCATTCCGCATACAAGTCGGGCCCGAAACGCATTGCGATCCGTCATGCGCGGCAGGATCGTCCCGATACGCCTGCCTGCCGTGTGCGGCGCGCACACCACGCGCCGCGCACGGCCGAGCGAGCGGTTGCGCAACGCACTGTCGCTTGGCCCGGCTCATCCGCCAGTACGGGGGATGCAAGGGGTGCGGGTAAGCGTTACCGTGAAATGAATGCGCGATCCACCGACGAACCCGGCGCGCTTACG
>NZ_JBXAYI010000174.1:0-263 GCF_056782235.1 Dellaglioa sp. CoH-55-MRSF-7 | reverse complement strand
GTCGTAGAAGCTCATCTGCACGGCCTGCAGGATCGGCAGCAGGATCAGCACGGCGAAGAGGATGAAGCCGGGCGCGATGAAGAGGTACGGGGTCGCGCCCCCTCGGAGCCGGCCGGATGTCCGCCGCCGCCCCTGCTGGGGGCGCCGCTGTCCCGTCCAAGCGCGCCGCGGCGCGGTGGGGTCGGTCCCCACCGCGCGTGCGGTCCGTTCTGTCGTGGTGCTCACGGGTTCACTTTCCGGTCAGCAGTGGGTCGATCTGCTGG
>NZ_JBXAYI010000173.1:0-264 GCF_056782235.1 Dellaglioa sp. CoH-55-MRSF-7 | reverse complement strand
AGCAGAGTTGTCCATCGAAGATATGATGGGATTTGATCTGCGACCCAAAACCGAAGAGCCTGCGCCCGAGAAGAAGGTTAAGAAAAAGGTGAAACGACCCGCGCAGGACCTCGATGCTATCGAGGAAACACCTGCGCCTAAAAAGCGTGGTCGTCCGCCCCTTCCCAAAAACACGGAACAGACACTAAAAGGTCGTGACCGTGATCAGCCTGTAACTGACGTTGTTGTGGTGAAGCCCGAGCGCGATCCGCTTGAGGATAACGA
>NZ_JBXAYI010000172.1:0-265 GCF_056782235.1 Dellaglioa sp. CoH-55-MRSF-7 | reverse complement strand
CTATAGGAGATTTAAATGCCGTCACGTCAGATTACCCACGACGCGCGCGAGGGTAAAGGAAGCAAAGAAAGTTTGGAGCACAAGTGGGATAAAGCCAAGGGGATAGCAGAAAAAGAATATGGTCCCGGGCACTGGGGTGCTGTCGAACACATTTATCAGAATATGCGAGATTCAAAGAAACATGAATCTTCGGTAGAACTGAACGCGGCTGAACGAATTGTCGAAGACGAGAAAAGCGATAGTAAATAATCGGAAAGTGGTGTAC
>NZ_JBXAYI010000171.1:0-266 GCF_056782235.1 Dellaglioa sp. CoH-55-MRSF-7 | reverse complement strand
CGTCCTGATCCTGAGGCTTGATGCCTGACAGGAAATCGTCTTCTTCCTCGACGGGCGTCTCCGCTTCATGAGCGATATGCTTCTCAAGGAATTCAATCAGCTGTGGGCGGCGCTTGGCACCGGTAGCAGTCGCGATCTCAACACCGTCCTTGAACAGCGTGAGCTGCGGGATACCACGGACACCGAACTTTTCCGGCACCTGCGTGTTCTCGTCAACGTTCAGCTTATTGAACTTGACTCGTCCTTCATACTCAGGTGCCAGTGCC
>NZ_JBXAYI010000170.1:0-266 GCF_056782235.1 Dellaglioa sp. CoH-55-MRSF-7 | reverse complement strand
CCCGGTGACCATCGACGCACCCGCCCCCGAGACTCCGCTCACGGCGACGGTCGACTCGAAGGACGACACCACGAAGTCAGCGGTGATCTCGGGCACCGGCACCCCCGGTGCCACGGTCACGGTGACCACCCCGACCGGCCCGAAGGTCACCACGGTGGGCGCGGACGGCACCTGGACGCTGAACGCGACCGGCCTGGCCGAGGGGCAGAACGACCTGAAGGTCACCTCGGGCGACGAGACCGCTGACGTGAGGGTCATCATCGCCG
>NZ_JBXAYI010000169.1:0-266 GCF_056782235.1 Dellaglioa sp. CoH-55-MRSF-7 | reverse complement strand
CATCCGGTTCAGTGGGTGGCAGCGCATCGGTCTTGAGTGTCACGAGTTTTCTATTGCGCTTGATTGCAACCCGATTCATGTCGAACATTTTCTTCACGTCTGCGTCGGCCGCTGCGTACCAGTCAGCGATCGTGCCGTGTTCGATCAGCCCCTTCTTAATCTGAGGCGGCTTGAACGTGCCAATTCGTGGAATGCTGTCAATCTTATCGCCCAGCAGAATTTGATACTGCAAGAACTGGGCTGGAGTGAGGCCTTCACGTTCCATC
>NZ_JBXAYI010000168.1:0-267 GCF_056782235.1 Dellaglioa sp. CoH-55-MRSF-7 | reverse complement strand
ATTTTCGTCAGACTTATCGCACGATATGCGTACTCCGCTGGCCAATATCATCAGCTCCTCTCAAATCACGCTTTCACGCCCCCGCCGAAGCGAAGAATACGAGACACTGATTGAGTCGAATATTGAAGAATGCGAGCGACTACAGCGCATGATTGAAAATATGCTCTTTCTCGCCCGGACAGACAACGCTACTCAACACATCAATCTCGTTAAAATTAAAACAAACGAGGAACTCCCGAAAATCATATCTTACTTTCAGAACACGGC
>NZ_JBXAYI010000167.1:0-269 GCF_056782235.1 Dellaglioa sp. CoH-55-MRSF-7 | reverse complement strand
AGGGGCGCAAGCCGGATGTGACCGGGTGCTGGCCGAGCCACAACGGGGCGGTGGCGATCCAGACGCACGACACGGTCTACGCATTCCTTCCCGAGACGCTCCCGCACGGCTCGGTGGGTACCGCCGAGATCATCCATCAGGTCGACGGCAAGAAGCTCGGCTTCGTCGTGCACTACCGATACGCCTGAGTGCCGAGCCGGCCGGTGCGCTTCCCCGGCCGGCCGTTCGGTTTCGCCCCGATGTGCACATTTACAGTGTTTGCAGCTAAG
>NZ_JBXAYI010000166.1:0-269 GCF_056782235.1 Dellaglioa sp. CoH-55-MRSF-7 | reverse complement strand
CGTATGGAAGCGCTTGTTCAAGAAGCTCTATGGCCTTCATGCAAACGCGCCTCGCATAGTCTTGTCGAAATTCGCCATGGTCTGGTTGAATTTGCGCATCATCTCATCGAATTGCGCACGCTCCGCGTCCGTCAGCTCGTCATAGTTGCGAGTTTTCACCGTTGTATTACCGTCTCGGTCCGTCTGGGTGATACGTACCGTACGCGAACTCCAGTCTGCGGCACTGGCGTGGTCATCCGGCTTAGCAGGTTCGGGTTGCACGTCCTTCC
>NZ_JBXAYI010000165.1:0-269 GCF_056782235.1 Dellaglioa sp. CoH-55-MRSF-7 | reverse complement strand
CCTGCTACCAGCGTCTTGAGCTTTGCTGTGCCGGTTGTGGCACCGCTATCTGAGATAAGCGATGTACCGGTTGCTCCATTGTTATTCACCGTGGATATAACGACAGCACCGGTTTGTCCGGACACCGAAGTAACAGGCGGTGGAGGCACCGTTCCTGTGATTCTCAGGCTGCCATTTGCATCAGGCGCGATGGTGATGTTGCTACCAGCAACCAGAGTTTTGAGTTTTATGTTCCCAGTAGTAGAACCGCTATCTGAGATAAGCGATGT
>NZ_JBXAYI010000164.1:0-271 GCF_056782235.1 Dellaglioa sp. CoH-55-MRSF-7 | reverse complement strand
GATGAACAACTTTTTCATGATGCTGTGGCTTGCGGACGTGGCCGACGCCTTTAAGATGGCGGTCGGAGTATGCATTATGGCCACGGTCTTTGCGAGCCTAGTGTGGGCCGCGAACGTATCTGGTAACAAAGAGGCCAAAAAGCGATTTATCAAGTGGCTGAAGATTTGGGGCTCTGTCGTGTCAGTAGCCGCTATTTGCGCCCTGCTCTCACCCTCGGGTGACACTCTGCGCACGGCTGCTGCCACCGGAGCCGGGCGTGACGTACTGAGC
>NZ_JBXAYI010000163.1:0-271 GCF_056782235.1 Dellaglioa sp. CoH-55-MRSF-7 | reverse complement strand
GGTCTTGATCAACCGTTATGCGTCGATGGTGTTCCCGGAACAGTTCCAATTCGAGTTCCAGTGGGATACCGATATTCGGATCATCGTGCACCGTCCTAATGGGCAGGAGCCTAGTGACGTGCGTCGGTTGAGTGGTGCAGAGTCCGCGATCTTCACACTCGTGATCGTGTGTGCGCTTCTCAACTTCGTACCTGAGCATAAGCGTTGCTCGCTCATGGTGCTCGATGAGCCGGATGCACACATGAGCCCCGAAATGACGGAAGCCATGTAC
>NZ_JBXAYI010000162.1:0-271 GCF_056782235.1 Dellaglioa sp. CoH-55-MRSF-7 | reverse complement strand
AACATTCTGTCCTCCACGATACGTCGGACGTACGTGCCACGCTTGAACGAAGCAGGCTCGTTGTTCCAGTTGAGGCCGATATCGTGCAGCATGTCGTGCTGAGCCCGCGTGTTCTTGCCGTGCAGCTGACGGTGTGAGAAGTGTGCTTGACACAGCATCTGCAACGAGTTGCGTGTCGCATCCGCCTCACGCCACGCAAATGCGTCGAACGCTTCGCTCTCGTTCGGCAATTGCCAGACACGGCAATCGAACTTGGGCCGGGTGCGGACGG
>NZ_JBXAYI010000161.1:0-273 GCF_056782235.1 Dellaglioa sp. CoH-55-MRSF-7 | reverse complement strand
AGGCATCCGTGACGTATTCGGTAAGAAGGACAAAGAGACCGGTAAATGGGTTGTTCATCCGGTTGTGCAGTACTACCCAGAAACGGTGGGTGAGAAGTTCTTCGATTGGATGGCAAGTATCCAGAAGCAGTACCCCGACAAGCGCATGGTTGCAGGTAAGTGGTGGCTGATCTATGAAGACAACAAGGCCAACAAGGCCATGATTGGTGACGCACACGACCCGAAGATGGCCAAGAAGTACGGAAAGGGTCTGTGGGTAGAGGCACCGGACGG
>NZ_JBXAYI010000160.1:0-273 GCF_056782235.1 Dellaglioa sp. CoH-55-MRSF-7 | reverse complement strand
ATCCAGGCTTGCCCATGTCCTCGGTTCATTGCGGAACGTATACAACGTGTGCAAGCCCTCTTTCCAAGACAGTTCGACGACGAAGAGATAGCCCCTATCCGTGCGCAAAACCGATGCGTGCTTGATAGCGTTGTTCTTCGCGGCATCCCGAAATTCCGCCTCAGTAATCTTGCTCAACCCACCCTCCAATGTGCTCAACTGGAGGATAGTAAAGCGATAGCTACCGATTCGGATGGTTCGATTCAATTTCTACCAACATTACCTGTATTGCAC
>NZ_JBXAYI010000159.1:0-274 GCF_056782235.1 Dellaglioa sp. CoH-55-MRSF-7 | reverse complement strand
CTCTCAACGAAATCCATTGATTTGCCATCAAAGTGTTTTGCAAACTGCGGCGCGTACATGGTTTGCAGCGTTAAAATCAATTGCTGTTCAAACGGCATGGTTTCTACCCGGGCAATCTCACGCATGACCTACCCCCTCAATCCAATTCGTCTTTTTTGGTGTGACATCAATCGATTCGTCAAACCAGTGGTCAGGTTCTCGCGGTTGTTCGTACTGCGCGAATTTGGCCCAGTAATTTGCGTTAAGATTGTTCGACTTGGATTGTGTATTCAAC
>NZ_JBXAYI010000158.1:0-274 GCF_056782235.1 Dellaglioa sp. CoH-55-MRSF-7 | reverse complement strand
CTAATTCTACGCGTAAGGTATCCCCCGGATCGCGTATTTTGGACCGGGTATTTTGCTGGGAAAACAGGGACCATAATTCAGGCCCCTGCGGATCGTTACTTGATGACCTCAAACACCATATCGAGCGGCCGGAACGTTTTGGAGATACGGCCGTCTGACGACTGGTTGCGCAATTGGTCGCATGCCACGCGAACCGACCCGTTTTTGTGGACGGCCTCAACAGTGCCCGTCATGCCCTGTTCCGGCCACCATTGGACGCGATTGTAAAAGCTTT
>NZ_JBXAYI010000157.1:0-274 GCF_056782235.1 Dellaglioa sp. CoH-55-MRSF-7 | reverse complement strand
GGGCTGAAAAATGCGCGAATGGTTGCGTGATAATATATGGGGGCTGCTGTTGATTGGCGGTATGTTCGCGGTCTGGACCGGGGAATTTTGGATGGTGCAGAGCGTGCACTGGTGGAAATTTCACGCGGGCGCATTCTTTGGTCCGGGCTATATCGTGATCGCGATGGGCGCGCACCTGATTCTACGTGATTCGGCGTTGACTCGCGACAGTCTGCGCCGCGCGTACGATGAAGGTTTCACAGACTACCGGGATTGATACCGGAACTAATAACCC
>NZ_JBXAYI010000156.1:0-274 GCF_056782235.1 Dellaglioa sp. CoH-55-MRSF-7 | reverse complement strand
ACGAGGCTCTTTCTGCTATCGAAAAAATCGTAGGGCACTCCATTAGCCTCGACGCCAATCTGGAAGACGTGCTGAAGAAACATGGCATTTCGTATCCGGTCGGGGCTGTTATTGGCGGTGCCATGAAAGCGCGCTTTGGCTTCGTGGTTCCGGTCGCCGTGGCCCGCGAATGGACGACCCCGCGCTCCGTGGCTACTAGCATCGTGCATCTCAAGGCCCTCCGTGCGGACCCGCGTGTTCGAAACATTCTGAACGACATCAGTGAGCTGTATTC
>NZ_JBXAYI010000155.1:0-275 GCF_056782235.1 Dellaglioa sp. CoH-55-MRSF-7 | reverse complement strand
CGCTACTGGAGAAGTCGATCCGCGATGCGGACCTGATGATGGTGTATTCGGACCCGGGTCAGCACGTCGCCACCGGTCTCTTCTACGAAACCGCAGGCTGTCATCCCACCCAGTACGTGGATCGCTCACACGCGTTCCTTGAGAACGCTGAGATGTTCACGCTGATGGGTAAGGAAATGCAGCGCTCGCGTCTCACGCACGCGATCAAGGCGTGGCGTCCCAAGTTTGAGCGTGCCACTCAGTCCATGTAAATAAAGAAGTGTCCACAACTACCC
>NZ_JBXAYI010000154.1:0-275 GCF_056782235.1 Dellaglioa sp. CoH-55-MRSF-7 | reverse complement strand
TCGATCGGGCGTTGAACGTCGACCCGGATCCAATCGTCGGCGCGCGCCGTCGGCTGGTCCGGATGGGCGGCGAGAAGGGCGCGCAGCTCGCTCGCGAGCGAAAACTGGCAGCACAGCTCGACCTCGCTGATTGCGCGCTCGATCGCGTTGCGCTCGCTGTCCGTCAGCCCCTCCCGAGCGCCTTCCCGAGCGCCGCGTTCGTTGAACCACTCCCTGATCGAATCGGCAATCCGTTGCGGATCGCAGATGTTCCCGCCGGGCACACAGGCGCGCAG
>NZ_JBXAYI010000153.1:0-275 GCF_056782235.1 Dellaglioa sp. CoH-55-MRSF-7 | reverse complement strand
GAACCTTGCCGCATCGCGCTGAAAGACTCCGGTATCGACGTTGGCTCTATCAACGACGTGATCCTGGTAGGCGGTCAGACCCGTATGCCACTGGTTCAGAAGCTGGTCACCGAGTTCTTCGGCAAAGAAGCTCGTAAAGACGTGAACCCGGACGAAGCCGTTGCCATGGGTGCTGCCATCCAGGGTGCCGTACTGGCCGGTGACGTGAAAGACGTGTTGCTGCTGGACGTAAGCCCGCTGACCCTGGGTATCGAAACCATGGGTGGCGTGATGAC
>NZ_JBXAYI010000152.1:0-275 GCF_056782235.1 Dellaglioa sp. CoH-55-MRSF-7 | reverse complement strand
AATCTCGTAAGCCTTTTGACACGTTTCGCGTGTAGGGTAATCGTGCTCGACGTGTACTGGGTGTGTCCCGTAGCCAGCGTACAGAGCAGTCGCGATTAGCACATATGAAAGCCCCATCAGTCCTCCACAATATGGTAGTGCTCAGCGTTCGATAGTTCCTGCATGACGTGACGCGCGACGCAGCCACGCGCAAACTGATAGGCGTCGCTCATCCCACGATAGCGTTCTTGCAGGAGTTCGTGGTTGTGGTGTTCCGGGTTACTGAAAATCTAAAC
>NZ_JBXAYI010000151.1:0-276 GCF_056782235.1 Dellaglioa sp. CoH-55-MRSF-7 | reverse complement strand
CGCGATCCTGAAAGAACTGGTGAATGTTGTACACCATCGGATGGAAATCAGACGGAAATGCAAAGTTTTGTTTCAGGATTTCGGTTGGCGTGTGATCCGACCAGATGTAATTCTGTTCCGTCACGTGTGGTACACGCATCGAGAAGCCATCCACGTGCCACACATCGTCGCTCACACTCTTCATGGGGCCGCAGCGAACCGTTACATACACGTACGGATGGTTGACCCCGAGTTTGCGCTGTTCAGCATCGGCACGGATCACCATCGGCTCGATCC
>NZ_JBXAYI010000150.1:0-276 GCF_056782235.1 Dellaglioa sp. CoH-55-MRSF-7 | reverse complement strand
CCCGATGTCTATCACGATCTTGAATTGCTTAATGTTGTTGTCACCTTTGGGCTCGTGCTTGACATCCAGAGACTGGATACGGGAAATCAACTCGTTAAGCAATTCGGTGTCGTTCAGTCGCATGTTCACTCCTTTGTTCAAGAGTCTATATTTTGTCCCAAGTTTTTACACTTGTCAACAAAAAGGGCCGGCCCCGTAGGACCAGCCCAGCACAACATTACATCACGATCAGGTCCGTGGAGTGTGCGTGCGGAACAGCAAACCGCTTGAACAGCG
>NZ_JBXAYI010000149.1:0-278 GCF_056782235.1 Dellaglioa sp. CoH-55-MRSF-7 | reverse complement strand
TATACTGCCGCACGTCAATCGTGTTCACCAGCTGAGCACGAGCAAAGAGGCCTCAGATAGGCAAGCTCTAGTAGAGCTTTTGGCATCGGGCCCGAGCGACGTACGCAAGGTTATTTCGGAAGTACAACAACTTCGTTTGGAGAGTAAATGAAGACCACCATCAGCTTCGAAGACACACGCGTCCCTGTTCCAATCAGTGAGCTGGAAGGCGGCACCATGTTTTCGAATCAGCTGGAGCCCAGCGGTTTCGATTTGTTCATGGTGATGCTCGATGAGGA
>NZ_JBXAYI010000148.1:0-278 GCF_056782235.1 Dellaglioa sp. CoH-55-MRSF-7 | reverse complement strand
GCTTTGCACCATCTCGAATGCGGGCCGCAATCAGAATTTTCTCTTCTGCATCAGACCAGCGCCGAGAAGTCTCACGAATAATTTTCCGTTTGCCGTTTTCCACCTCACATGGATCAGTCTTACAGTTGTCAAAATGCCATCGTGTCATCACAGCAGGCTTACCGGCCATGCCGCATTGCGGACATGTCACGGGGGTCAACGCGCGGAGGCCCTGACGAAGATTTTTCTTGTGCGCGTCAGTCATAACGCGGCCCTTCATGGTTGCTGCTATCTTATCC
>NZ_JBXAYI010000147.1:0-279 GCF_056782235.1 Dellaglioa sp. CoH-55-MRSF-7 | reverse complement strand
GACCCGGACCGGAGCGATTCAGCGAATGCAGGATGCGCCTACAACTGGCGACGAGGACGTAGCTCGTCACCTTGCGACTGCGATCGTCGGTGACCGCGAGAGTGCGGCGTTGCCGTCTCTCCAGGCCCTTGCGCATGCTCGTCCAGATCTGAAGCAATTCATTGTCGAATCGCTCCTGGACGACTACGTGCTGAACGCGATCGGCGCTGAACATCTTCCTTGGCTTAGCGGCCCATTCCGCGAGGTGCTTCTTGCCCTCCGGGACCGCGACTCTACGAC
>NZ_JBXAYI010000146.1:0-279 GCF_056782235.1 Dellaglioa sp. CoH-55-MRSF-7 | reverse complement strand
GGGAAAGGTGCGGACTGCGGCACGCGTCTTGATGATTTCCGCAAACTCGTTTTGGTTTTCCACCTTTTTCTCGTTGTCGAGAAGCGGCGTCCATTCTTTGTCTCCCGGATTCCGAATCATGACGATCCAGTGCGGTGCACTGTAGCGGGCTACGGCCTCGATGGATCGTGCTTTGCGCATTTTTGTGATAAACGAAAGCATGCTTTCTCCTTTACTTGAACTTCAGTCAGTCTTCCAGATCGCCGGGCCCAGCGACCCGAAAATCCCCGATATCGCCCC
>NZ_JBXAYI010000145.1:0-280 GCF_056782235.1 Dellaglioa sp. CoH-55-MRSF-7 | reverse complement strand
ACGGTGAATCGTTGGCGTCGAGCGCGCAAGTTGTGGTGATTGCGACGGGCGGCACAACCACCAACTCTATTACGCTGTCGTGGCCGCGTATGCCTCTGGCTACTGGCTACCGAGTGTATGGACGCACACAGGGCTCGACGTACGGGCTGATGGTGACGGTGGGGCAACAATCCACGGACAACATCACGTTTACTGACGACGGCACTATTCCGAATAGCGCTATCGACACAACGAAACAGCCGATCACGGACCCGACGAAGGCCGCACCGCCGTCCCCGAC
>NZ_JBXAYI010000144.1:0-282 GCF_056782235.1 Dellaglioa sp. CoH-55-MRSF-7 | reverse complement strand
CTGATACCAGTAACAGTAAAGTGGTTCGTGCGAGTGGTAGACCGGCACACCATGTTGCGCCGATCAAACACCCGACACACAAACGTAGTAAAAAGGCAGTTGACAAGAGGCGAAGCCGTTGATAAACTTCAGTCTCGTTGTTCTAGTGTTGTACTGAGTAGCACCAACCCACCTGAAAGGAGATTTACCTCATGAGCAAGAACGTTATCAAGATTTCGATCTCGGTCGATGGCTCGGATACCGCCGTCAATTCCTTCGCGTCGAAGGAAGCTGCCGTCAAGT
>NZ_JBXAYI010000143.1:0-282 GCF_056782235.1 Dellaglioa sp. CoH-55-MRSF-7 | reverse complement strand
ATCCGTAGTCCCGGAACCCACTATCACATCGTACTGTCGGTGCTGGGCAGCAGGCTCACACAATATTTGGTGAATTGATGAAAGTTCGAATTGAAAAAGTATACGACCTGCACCGCATCGAGCACGAAGAGTGGCGTAACGGGTGCAAGGTGTTGCGCGTAGATGGCGTGCCCGGAGAGATCGTGCTTGACGGTCGATCGAGTGTCATGTACCCGGTGGCTGTCGGCAACTTCTATCTGAGCAACACACAAAACCGGAAGGGTGATTTCATGATATGCACAC
>NZ_JBXAYI010000142.1:0-283 GCF_056782235.1 Dellaglioa sp. CoH-55-MRSF-7 | reverse complement strand
CACGATTAGAGCAAATACGTGCATCATTCCTCCACGATCTCGGAACGGGTGAGCCACGCAAGTGCCACTTCACGCGCCTTTTCCTGTGTCCACCCGAGACACAGACCTAGATATTTACCACCGAAGAAGTGCTCGCGCCCCGTCATGCTGTACCCGTTGATACGAACCACCCAACCACCGCTGCGCACCGCTTTGTAAACGTAGGTGTTTCGTGTGTCCTCGTCTAGATTGCCAACGGTCTGCGTGTCTTGACCGTCCTCAGCAATTTCGTCTTCCGGGATCG
>NZ_JBXAYI010000141.1:0-283 GCF_056782235.1 Dellaglioa sp. CoH-55-MRSF-7 | reverse complement strand
GGATTTTCGGCACGTGGTTATGGCGCGACCCTCGCATAACGAGACGGTGGCCAAATTCCCTGTGCGATACGCCGGGGTCGCGCCACCTACGGTCCCCGAAGCAGAGAACACGACGCACAGTAAATAAGAGTTAGCTCAACGATAGACCTAGATCAATGGCAACAAAAGCAAGTCCACGTGCAGAATTGGCGGCGCTCCGGGCGCTGACTCACAAAGACAAACGAGTTTCCGGTACCCTTCTTAGCCTTATCGACGAATCGTACTTCAACTATACGGAGAGCCA
>NZ_JBXAYI010000140.1:0-284 GCF_056782235.1 Dellaglioa sp. CoH-55-MRSF-7 | reverse complement strand
GTTACTTCGTGCGTGGCCGAGCCGATGTGATGCTCACCAAGATCGAGCGGGTTGCTGAAGAGAATCCGCTAATCTGGTTGTCAATGCGGATACGTGCTAAGAAAAAGATCAAGCCCGGGCTCTACGGTGAGACTCGGGTCTGGGCTCCGGGCACACGCGTCGATGATGAGCACGTGGCCAACGCCGATCAAATTCTGGTTGGCATCCACCGGACGCGACATTCGCTCAACCGCAAATACAGAATGCTCCACGGGTTCTTCGATCAAGATTCCGAATTTCCGGTC
>NZ_JBXAYI010000139.1:0-287 GCF_056782235.1 Dellaglioa sp. CoH-55-MRSF-7 | reverse complement strand
CCTGCATATTTCGCCACAAAGTCCGCCATCTTTATCGTGAGCGCGCGATCGATCATGCGTTCGAACTTGACGAGGGGTGCCGGGTCAATGGCAGTGCCAAGAGTTCGTTGTGCCACGTCAATGAATTGAGCGGTGGCCGCGTTAGCACTCAACGCCGTAGGTGCCCACTCACGTAGCAAATATTCGCGTAGTACGTGTATTCTGTCACCGAGTTCAGTAGGCAATTCTTCAGAGTACTGAATAACTCGGCTGTTGATCTCATCGTTATCGTGCGGAAGACTCTTCTC
>NZ_JBXAYI010000138.1:0-287 GCF_056782235.1 Dellaglioa sp. CoH-55-MRSF-7 | reverse complement strand
CGCGCATCTTCGCGACGAGTTCAAGAACGAGCCACGTGTTGCGGTTTTCGAGATGCTGAACACTGTCGATCCAATGCCAGAACACATTGTGCGTGGCTCGACGCGCAGCGCCTTCATCAACGGTGCATCACGCGCTCTTACTACAGAAGAGCGTGCATCCATCCATAGGAGCCTGACTACAGTAGCATTGGGTCTTGGCCGTGATGAAAAGGAACTTATGTACGAGGCCAGCGTATGAACGAACGACAACTCGAACGCGCAGCGCGAGAACTATGCAAGCTCCGGGG
>NZ_JBXAYI010000137.1:0-288 GCF_056782235.1 Dellaglioa sp. CoH-55-MRSF-7 | reverse complement strand
GCGTCGAGCCGATAGTCAGATCGTTGCCCTTCGATTCAGCATAGAACTCCGGAGCGTTAGCCACGTACACCATGCCACGCTCGAACAGGCCGGGCAGGAACTTGTACATCAGGCCCAGCAGCAGGCTGTTAATGTGGCAGTTGCTGCTTACGATGCCGGACGGAAGCATGAAGTGGTGATACTTCGGAACAGTCAAGCAGTAGACGGGCACCGGCTCCCCTTGCTTTTGGACGCGCAGCTTATTCACGGCCAAGAAGCCAAGACCGCTCGATTTGTCCTGCTTTGTCC
>NZ_JBXAYI010000136.1:0-288 GCF_056782235.1 Dellaglioa sp. CoH-55-MRSF-7 | reverse complement strand
ATTACGGGGAGTAGCTTTGCGTGCCATTGACCGTTCTCCTGTATTTACGATTGAACTATTGTGCCAAAGATTGAAACACTTTGTCAACCTTTATCAGGTAGGGAAAACTTTGTCCGCGTCGTCTGATACCATGACCGTGAAGCGATGGTGGGTTTCAGCTATCGCAGTGCACCCGGTCCACCCGGCGTTAAAGAATACATTCCTAATCTCGTCACGGTCCTGTGGTTGGAGCCCATCAATGTGTTCGAAAGTGATTTCGAATTTGATGCTCGGCTTACGGCCTGACTG
>NZ_JBXAYI010000135.1:0-289 GCF_056782235.1 Dellaglioa sp. CoH-55-MRSF-7 | reverse complement strand
GTGCGCACTCGCGAACAGGCGCGGCGCAAGGCCCGACGCGAAAAACACGACTCGCGCGGCAAGCTCGCGTAAGGGGCTGACGATGACGACGAATCCGCTTATCGCCGCAATCCCGGAAGGCGCAGAAGTTACCGTGTACACGCGTTGCGGTCACTCGCACACGGGAACCGACGACACGACAACCGATGAAAGCGAACGCGGCTTGTTTGTCTTGTTCGCGCTGGTTGAGTCTGTGCCGAACGTGCAGAGCGTGAGACCGCGCCGCGCGGGCGTGTTGGAAAGAAGCCCG
>NZ_JBXAYI010000134.1:0-290 GCF_056782235.1 Dellaglioa sp. CoH-55-MRSF-7 | reverse complement strand
GTTGACATGCACGACGGCGAAGACCGCGCGGCATGCGTCGGACCGCAATACCGGACACGCGCTGAATTGCTGGCGGATGCCGCGCGCTACGCTCGCGACGCATGGGGTTATCTCGTCTAAAGGGGTGCATGATGCGCACATTCGATAATGGCTGTTTCTACACGGTCCAATGCACGGAGCGCGACGTGACAGAATTTGCGCGGCGCTGGCCCTGTTTCGGGCCCCGTGTGCCGATCACGTTTCAATTCGATAAGCGAAACGGCGACCTAGTAGACGTGACAGGTACGCGC
>NZ_JBXAYI010000133.1:0-294 GCF_056782235.1 Dellaglioa sp. CoH-55-MRSF-7 | reverse complement strand
ACTCAGGTTCCCTCCGTTGTGTAGTCAATGCGCGCAGTGTACGCCGCTATTTACTCGTCGTCAACTCCAAAATCACATTCGTCAAATGCCTCGTCCTCCCACTTAGCTTCTTCGAAGTGATTACGCCACATGAAGAATCGCGGATCATCCTTGTTGTAGGGATTGCGCGATGCCCCGTCCATTCCGCGCTAGCGCCACGCGCGTCTTGCTTGTTCCCGCATCGTCATTTCTTTTTCGCTTCCTGCTTCTTGATCCAACGATCCGCAATTTCCTCTTACAGAACTTGCATGATGG
>NZ_JBXAYI010000132.1:0-295 GCF_056782235.1 Dellaglioa sp. CoH-55-MRSF-7 | reverse complement strand
CAGTACTCACGAATCGGGCCGCGTGCATTGGTCATCGTAAACGACGTGAACTGACCGTATGCCCCATTGAACGCGTCCATGCCGCGCCTAAGCCACGTCAGGATAGTAGGCGTCGGGAATAGCAAGTCCGGAGAGCCATAGAGGGTGGCTCGTGCCTTAGCGACCTTGGCCTTTACGTCACCGACTGCGGTCATGATGCTTGGGTTAATGATCCACAGGTCGGCCGACTCTTGATACACCATTGCCGCGTTGTTGTTTGCCCAGTACTTCCAGATCACTGTGTATGGTTCGAGTG
>NZ_JBXAYI010000131.1:0-296 GCF_056782235.1 Dellaglioa sp. CoH-55-MRSF-7 | reverse complement strand
ATAATGTCCTTGCTGCTTACCTGCGGAGTATTAGGACTGAAGATGATGTTGTATGGATCATCCTGTTCGAGCAGCGCAGTGTTCGAGTTCGACGGCCGACGTGGGAACTCAAAGTACACGCTCTCATCCGATAGGACAAACTGGAGTTCGAAGTGTGTGAAATTCGAGAAGTTCGAGGCCCCTATAATATGGGGCTTACCGTCGCAGAAGCCGAGAAACTGTTGGTTCGAGGTTACGGCGGTGCCGTCCACGGTGAACAGGGCAGGCATCGGCATCTCTCCGTCCCACACCCTAAG
>NZ_JBXAYI010000130.1:0-297 GCF_056782235.1 Dellaglioa sp. CoH-55-MRSF-7 | reverse complement strand
GATAGACAAACCGGGCGGCGTTGCCGGCCTATCGGCAATTCCTAACGGTTCCAGCAACCCGACAGACAACTACGTATACGGGCGCACCAAGAATACAAAGCTTCCGCTTGGTGCTGTCTATATAGTGGGTAACTTCGATGCTAACGCCAACCACGTATCTCAGTACGCAGGTCTTAACACCATCGATACGAACACGGCGCTTTTGGCGAGCGGTATGCAGACCATCGATACCGGGTATAACGCAACCAATCCGTTCTACCAAACAGTTCCGGCAAACGGTTCGGCGTATCTGGTAAC
>NZ_JBXAYI010000129.1:0-297 GCF_056782235.1 Dellaglioa sp. CoH-55-MRSF-7 | reverse complement strand
CTCATGCTTCGTCCGTGCCCGGAGGAACTGACAGCCACGTACGTGTCGAAGGCGAGCGGCATCGAGGTCGCCAAGTCGCGAATTGTTGGCGCTTGACAGTTATTTCGATCTAGTGTAACCTAGTCGTATTCGGGTCCTTGGGGCCCGCTCTGTCAACGCCACAAAAGGAAAGGACGTGCAAAAGAAAGACTTGCTGACACAAGCATTGCCCAAGGCGATGGTAGACAGCTACCGTTGTGGCGACTGCTTGCATTTTAAGGCGCATCGCCACAGCGACCACGAGAAACCGTGCAGTGA
>NZ_JBXAYI010000128.1:0-298 GCF_056782235.1 Dellaglioa sp. CoH-55-MRSF-7 | reverse complement strand
ATTCCGCGCAACGAAATGTTTTGCTGGGATTCGCGCATTTGGTTCAAGAACACCGAGGGCGTTGCGCTGTGCATAGCTGTGGACCCTGAACGTGGTGCCACGTACGCGTCGAAGCTGGGCACGGTGCTCCCGTTCGAGGCGGATACTCAGGTGCGTGCTGTGGTCCGCGCCGAGTTCGCGCTGGAGGGTTGATGAGAGACGATCGCGTGAAGCTCGTGGTGACCGAGGACGGTGAAGTACGGTTCGCACGCCACGAGTTCCGGTATCGTATCGTGGGCCGTGAAGGCTGGTGCGCGTG
>NZ_JBXAYI010000127.1:0-300 GCF_056782235.1 Dellaglioa sp. CoH-55-MRSF-7 | reverse complement strand
CACCCCTCACCATTCTGAACGCGCCACGCGATCTCTTTGCTGAGCTGTGTCTTACCGGTACCCGCGTATCCGAACAGCCGGAAGATCGGTGCCCGCTTCCGGTCCTTGTACCAGTTGATTACGTCGTGGATTGCGCGATTCTGCTCATCATTCCACGGGATGTCCGGTCGTTCAAATCCCTGCACAACGATACGTGTTGCATCCGACCCGAACAAATCCTTCGAGTCATACGTGCTTCGATCGGGGTCTGCTGAATCGGCCTTTCGGTTCCAGAACTCCGTTGCGTCCTCAACCAAGAAC
>NZ_JBXAYI010000126.1:0-300 GCF_056782235.1 Dellaglioa sp. CoH-55-MRSF-7 | reverse complement strand
CCAATGGAAGGATACTCCGGAGACCTTAACTGGAGCAGGGTTACACCCGTGGACAATACCGGTTCGAACTACAACATGTTCAAATCCGGATTCAAGAACGTGCGCTTCAACGTTCCTAATCAGTCGCGTTACCAGTTGAGCATGTTGGACATGGCCAATCTTCCGGGGCTGGCCTACAAGTTCTACGGAGACACAAGCTTGTGGCGCGCACTTATGGCCTATAACGGCATAACTGATCCGTTGTCCGAAATTTGTCCGGGTATGACTATCAACGTTCCAACTAAGTCGGCCATTCAGGGC
>NZ_JBXAYI010000125.1:0-303 GCF_056782235.1 Dellaglioa sp. CoH-55-MRSF-7 | reverse complement strand
ACTGGAAGGAGTTGAAATGATTTTTCGTGTTGGCGACGCCGTAGGCGTCTATGGCTGTATCTCGGGCGTGGCCCTGAACGATCCGAGCAACATGGAGCCGAATGTGGAGCTTGAGTTCCGGGTCCCGGGTGATCCCGATCGGGGATCGTCTGCGCATCTCGTTTTTCGTGGGCGACCTCACGATGGCAGAAGGCGACAAGATTGCGATCGGGAACATGGCTACGGTCAAGGGTCTGGTTGAGGGCGCGCGACTGAGCCCCGATGGGGATACTGGTGTCGTTACCGTGCAGGCCGTCCACACGC
>NZ_JBXAYI010000124.1:0-306 GCF_056782235.1 Dellaglioa sp. CoH-55-MRSF-7 | reverse complement strand
GAGGAACACGGCCTCGATGCCCGCCAGCAACTCATGGACCGTATTAAGCACTGGTGGTCGGGTCATTTTTGTGCCCCTCGTAAAAAGCGCGGCCGAACGTCCAGTCGATTTCGANAAGTCCCGGCTCAGACACCGAAAGCCCAGAAACGGATATTGGATATCTCAGAACTATGTGGCGCATACTGCTATACTGTTCTGCTAGACGGGCAAACGCACGCTGAGATTTACGTCGTTGATGTGAATTCATGGGGCCTCAAATGGTCTCGATTCGTTGCTTCAGGGCGTTGCCTCGGAAGTAAGCGATGC
>NZ_JBXAYI010000123.1:0-308 GCF_056782235.1 Dellaglioa sp. CoH-55-MRSF-7 | reverse complement strand
GGCGCGAAGCTAGCAGGGGTCAATGTGGCTTGGACCAGTTACCGCTCGGCTGACGAAGAGGCGTTTGTCGAGGCTCAGGGCGGCACCGTTGTCAAGTACAGCGCGAAGATGAATGTGCTACTATACAAGCCGGGTGCTAAGTTCGCGGACAAGATCGTAAAGGCCGGGAACAAGGCGATGACATGGGACCAGTTCAAGGAGAAATACGGGCTATGAGCGAGATTACGTTTGCTGTAGAACGCGTTGTCGTGGTGCAGGGTTCTGGCTCCGACAAGATCGCGGTGTTCACCGATTTGCCGGGCCCCATC
>NZ_JBXAYI010000122.1:0-308 GCF_056782235.1 Dellaglioa sp. CoH-55-MRSF-7 | reverse complement strand
CTGTTGGTGTAGAGGCGGCGGCGCAAGAATTGAATCTTGAGCAGTTTGAGTTGAACTACGTGCTGAAATCGTATAGTCTGAACTCCTAATTTAATATGGATGGGATTTGTCTGATCCCAGTTTTAGGAGAGCCCAGTGGCACAGTACATTAGACTATATCTGGTACCCATAAACGGGGTACAACAAGTGATCGACGTTGACTCATCGGTCCTGATCCGCAGCAATAATCAATTTGTGTCGCCTCAAGTAGCAGCTTCAGTAGACCTGATAATGGCACCGGTTCAAACCATGTTCACGCCGTTTGCGGA
>NZ_JBXAYI010000121.1:0-313 GCF_056782235.1 Dellaglioa sp. CoH-55-MRSF-7 | reverse complement strand
ATCCTTCTGGTCCAAAATCGAGCACACTTCGTGGCGACACGCGAATTCTGGCAGCACTCGACGAACTTGGTCTCTTTCCGCTACCCACTGGTGATAGTGAGGAAGACGAAACAAGTGAACGCGCAAACTTTGACGAGGCACACAAGTCGCTGTACAACAGTCTGGGTACGGTTTCGGTAGCTTACGAAAATCTACTGAAGGAAGGTATCCATAGCGCACCGCCCCCACTTCTGTTCAACGTGTCGTCGCCGTACTCGCAGCGCGACAAGATGATGCGGCTGCTGCGGGAATCGCGGACCCCGGACGGTGAGAA
>NZ_JBXAYI010000120.1:0-315 GCF_056782235.1 Dellaglioa sp. CoH-55-MRSF-7 | reverse complement strand
GGTTGGGACTGCACCCTCAGAGCTGAGGCGTGCTGAGGCCGAACGTGAGGCTCGTATGCGTCAGGCTATGAAGGTACAGCCAGTTCGCATTCAAGCTCCGGTCAACATACAGCGCTCGGCAAAGCCGGGTCGCAAGCAGTCAACGCTACCGCGTTCAGTACAAAGTTCGGTAGCGGACATGAAACAAAGACGCAATAGGTAAGGTATGAAGGCGTATGAACACAGCGCTTCGTTTTCGAAGCTAAAAACGATAACTGAGCGCATCAGCAAAAACCTGACGACACTGGATTACCTTCCTACGCTCGACATGTTTTT
>NZ_JBXAYI010000119.1:0-315 GCF_056782235.1 Dellaglioa sp. CoH-55-MRSF-7 | reverse complement strand
CTACTACTCGGTCCCCTACGAGATGGTAATCCCGTTCCTGCACATGATGCAGTGCCAAGCAACGTACGGCGTGACGAACGCGTTCAAGCGTGATTTCAACATCAAGTTCACGATTGAGCCCGAGATTGAAATCGAAATCATGGGTGCAAACGACACGGAAGGGAGCGCTTGGGACTGGAGCTTGAACAACCTGATGGACTCGCTGCGATCGGCTCTCAAGAGTCAGGACGACGCGGGGCTCCTGAAGGGCACACAGGAGGATGTGTTCAACGCCATCATCCGCCCGTGGAAGAGCAAGAAAATGCGCAGCTGGTT
>NZ_JBXAYI010000118.1:0-315 GCF_056782235.1 Dellaglioa sp. CoH-55-MRSF-7 | reverse complement strand
GAGTCCAGCAATCTACAAACAGGAGAGCTTTATGACGCAGGTACGGAAGATCAGGGACTGGGATAAACTGGAGAACGGCGGCTGCTACTGGTTCACAATTACCTCGGATCGCGGTGACCGAAAGTTCTATTCGCAGGTTGCTGTCGTCAACGGTAATCCGCTGTTGATCAATGCGCGGGACGCCGTTCCGTTCGAAGAATATGCGTCGAAAGTGCTTTATGCACAAGAACAGGGCCCTATTCCGACTGCGATCAACAGGGCGCATGCTCTGGATAGAGCTGGTATGCATGAGGCTGGTACCGCAGTGCTGCGTGC
>NZ_JBXAYI010000117.1:0-317 GCF_056782235.1 Dellaglioa sp. CoH-55-MRSF-7 | reverse complement strand
TGCTGAATTCGTTGGGCTTCTTGGGGCCGCAGTCAAAACTGAGAATCGCATCTACGCAGCCGTCCGTCTCCACGAACTTAATCTTATGAACAGCGGAGTTACGTCGGCCCCACATCGGGAGATGATCCTGCGCCCATTGCGGTATCGGCAGTTCCTGATCAATGGGCTTTTCTACGTTATCGTCCATATGCGTCCTCTGCTGCCGTGAGTTCGAGATGCATCCAGTGATACTTGCGCACCCGCTCGATGTCCTTGTCGCGCAGACCCTTGAGTCGGCGGATGTCAGAGTTGTGGCGCAGGTCCGCGAGCTTGACGAT
>NZ_JBXAYI010000116.1:0-317 GCF_056782235.1 Dellaglioa sp. CoH-55-MRSF-7 | reverse complement strand
CACGGACATGTGTTGGGCTCACGCTCCACGGGTTTCGGTCCCGGGTGCATCAGCTGCCACATAGCCTTGTTGTCGATCCAGCGAACTGCGCCCATCTCAATGAACACACGTTCGCCTTTCTCGTTTTGGAGAATGTAGCCGGAGTATTTGTAGCCGGAGCCCGCAAGTTCTGCGGCTTTTCGTGCCGTATGCTTGTCAGTCACGCGTTCCGAGGCCGCGCGCTCGTTGCGGAGCCTCGCAATTTCGGACTTGAGTTGATCGATTTCGGATCGGGCTGTCTGAATGTCGGCCTGTTCTGCTACTCGCGCGCTTTTCTC
>NZ_JBXAYI010000115.1:0-320 GCF_056782235.1 Dellaglioa sp. CoH-55-MRSF-7 | reverse complement strand
GTTACTAGCTGAAGATTTCAAGAAACTCGATGACGTTCATTTCAGGTACTTCGTGTTTGCTGGACTCGTAGAAGGCTTTGACAACGATGAGCAGTGCATCAAAGATCGCGCTGATTACGCGCATCTTGTGCCGGAGCGACTAAACGGGCTTCCGCACGTAGAAGAGGAAAAGATGGCAGAGTTCATGAACGCGGTATCCGGCATCGGCCGTGATCTGTGCGTAGCATATGACTATGTTTATTTCGAAAGTAAATTTGGCCTGACGATCGAGCAGGCAGAGGCGCAAGGATCGGTATGAGCGAATTGAATCAGGTCACAGA
>NZ_JBXAYI010000114.1:0-322 GCF_056782235.1 Dellaglioa sp. CoH-55-MRSF-7 | reverse complement strand
ATGCTAACGATACCGGCCGCGCAATGGAAGAATGCATGGCACCAGCGTCACAAGGGCTCTACGCTCGAAGAGACGTATAAGGCATCGCGCACAACCCCACACCAAGTGGATGCGTGCTTCATCGGCATATACGCGCTGGAACGTGGCCTGAGCAAAGTGTTCGACTACGATCCGCGCCGCATAGTCCACATGGCTGAAACCACTAGCTGCACACGACTTATCAATCGACGGAGGTCATCATGAAACAGCAACTACCTCAATCCTTCATTCGGGCGGGCGTGACGCGCACGCAAATTGCGGCAGCTGCCGCAACCAATAAGGT
>NZ_JBXAYI010000113.1:0-326 GCF_056782235.1 Dellaglioa sp. CoH-55-MRSF-7 | reverse complement strand
CCACGTATATGTACACGTCGAACTGGTTTGTGGCCGCTATATTCTTCACATATCGAATTTCGAAGTAATGGTACAGATTAGTGGTCGCAGACAGGGACCCGCTTACAAAGGCCGAATTGTTAGCAACGGAGTTTAGGATACCCCGTTGGCGGTTTCCGCCCGATGCCCCAGTAACGAATAGGTGCAAAAAGCCACCATTTGTTGTGGCTGGTGTGAACTGGCCGTTAGCAGCAGGTGCCCCAGACTGCGAAACAATTAGTCCACTGCCAACCCCGCCTGTCAATCCGGTTGCTGTCGCGTCCCCAGCCTCATATACGTTCATGGCC
>NZ_JBXAYI010000112.1:0-331 GCF_056782235.1 Dellaglioa sp. CoH-55-MRSF-7 | reverse complement strand
ATTCTGGGATGAGAATCGTGTCACCTACTGATCTGGTGCCGACGTGGAAAAAGAAATCGATCCTGCTCTACAGTAAAGGCAGTGCAGCTTCGGTGGCCGCACGCGAAAGCAGTCGTTAAAAGAGTGCAGCGTATAAGCAAGCGAAGAAAGTTCAACGTGCTGCTGTGCGTTCGGGTCCAGAATTTCGAGAATTTAATCGGCTTGATGTGGCTGTGCGTCGCGCTGAGCAGGCTGGTAAAGATACGTCCGCGCTGATAGAGCAGCGCGAGCGCGCCAGAGCCGCGTGGAAGGCTGCGAAACAGCCTAGTAAATAACGCGTATTACATACAGG
>NZ_JBXAYI010000111.1:0-334 GCF_056782235.1 Dellaglioa sp. CoH-55-MRSF-7 | reverse complement strand
CCTCAAGTTCTTTGCCTCGAACTTCGTCAGTTACTTCATCGACGACTTGGTGATTCAGAGCGTATCCGGTGCGGACCCTACGCGGCCCCTTGGCGCGGGTGTGTGGCCGACTCCTGAAACTGAGCCTGCTATATCAGCACGTCGTATTTACGCAGTGAACGCCACAGGTAACGGATCGCTCACTCAGTGGACGCCATCGGGCGCTGAGCCTAACTGGCAGTCTGCTACGGATACGACCGGCGCTAACTACGTGACGGCTAATGCCACTGGTCAGACCGATACCTACAAGTGGAACATTCCTGCTGTGTCCGATGTTCGCGCGGTAGTCATGCGC
>NZ_JBXAYI010000110.1:0-335 GCF_056782235.1 Dellaglioa sp. CoH-55-MRSF-7 | reverse complement strand
GCTCCGACTCGGCCAAATCCCGCGCCCTGTGCTCTAGGTCGCGGCGCGCGACCGGCCAAGGTACATAATCCTGATCATTCATGCTCTGTATTCTTCCGTTCCTGCCCAGACTTCTACCGCGTCCGGGCCCCGTCTTTCGCACCTGTTACCAAGACGCGTAAACATCTCGATGATTTCGTCGATTTTGGTGGGTTCTGCGCTGATCAGCATACTCATAAGTTACTCCTAGACAGTGGACCATCCCCATCTAAAATTATGGAGTAATTACGGGCCGATGTCAAGTGCGTATGCATCCGCAACGGGTGCTTGTTCATCGGTCACGCACTGGCCCTCGA
>NZ_JBXAYI010000109.1:0-337 GCF_056782235.1 Dellaglioa sp. CoH-55-MRSF-7 | reverse complement strand
CGTGCATTTTTCTTCTCCTGTACACGGGTCACGAGCTGTGCGATGTTGATGACAGCCGCGCACCAAAGCAAAATCAAACTGATTGTGTGAATCATATCACCTCACAACTTGGTGCGCAACACCAAGAGATTTCTGTTCGAGTGCCATACGCAGCAGTTCCTGTGCGTCGATGATCGTGTTGTGCAGAATGCGAATCTGTTTGCGCTTGCGCTCTATGAACGCGTCGCGTGCGGCTTCCTTGGTGCGATGCGCGTACTGCTTCGTCCACGACAGATTCACGAACCGTTCACGGTCCTCGTAATGATCTAGAAACCAGAAACCGTGCGGAGTCATACGC
>NZ_JBXAYI010000108.1:0-337 GCF_056782235.1 Dellaglioa sp. CoH-55-MRSF-7 | reverse complement strand
GGATCAAGCTTCGTGAGTTCAACACTCTTTACCACACCGGACTTCAGCTTCACATCTTGCGAAACGGACACGACGCGCACCGCAAGTGCGCCAGTGTCTTTCTTCTTGTTGGCGCGAAGCACCAGCTTGAAGGTTTTGTTGGCCGGGAGACGCATGCTACCCTTTACGCCTTCTGCGCGATCAGCGGCCTTTGCCGGGAACTTCTTGTCGTTCGTGGGTTTGAATGTGACGGCAGCGAGCCGTGCCTGAATCGCGAGAAGAGTGCGCATGTCGTAAGCCGCAAGATTGCGCTTTTTCTTGTCTTCTGCTTCTGGGTTGTAGCGTCCGATTTAGCGCG
>NZ_JBXAYI010000107.1:0-339 GCF_056782235.1 Dellaglioa sp. CoH-55-MRSF-7 | reverse complement strand
CGTTCCCACTCTGCTTCTGTCCCGGATGCGGCACCAAAACTGAAGTAGTCAGCGAGGAAGAATAATGAATCAAACAGCAGTCGAGCGCTTGGTGGGTCAGCGTCTTGCGCGATACGAAGAGCTGGAACGGCAGTTGCGGGAACATAACGTCGTCGAGCGCCTTAAGCAGGTGGATGAGGACGCGTCATTTTGGGTGGCATGGGCACTCAATATGATTCAGAGCTTCAACGAATGGACGCAGCCGTTGCTCGATATTCCGATGCACAACGTCGAGGCCGTATACCGCGATCTTGATCGTCTGGTACGCGAAGGTCCCCAGACTCAATTCGAGATGGAGGG
>NZ_JBXAYI010000106.1:0-342 GCF_056782235.1 Dellaglioa sp. CoH-55-MRSF-7 | reverse complement strand
CGGGCAAAGGCACAATGATCATCAGCCCTCACGTCGGAACCGAGCTTACCCAAATTTTCACGGAGCAATGATGGACCTGCTAATAGCATTGGCGTTCAATCTGCTACTCATGCTCGCTATGGCAGTTGGCGGTTGGGTTGTGGCGTGGTTTGCCACACGAAAAGATACCGAACTTGTAGGGGCTGCACCGAAGGCTATTGCTGGGTTTATGGCAGGCGCTGTGGCAGTTTGTGTTCTTGGCATGATCCTCAAGGACTGCATGCGCGCAAAGGGAGTTTTGTAATGGCTGAAGAATCTGATCTCGAACTATTCTTGTCCGACATCAAAGAAGACCCTAACTAC
>NZ_JBXAYI010000105.1:0-345 GCF_056782235.1 Dellaglioa sp. CoH-55-MRSF-7 | reverse complement strand
ACCATCAACAGGACTGTTGCGAGTCGGTATACATCGAGTCGGTAACTGGGGACGTGAACGACCTGATCGGGACACCTATTCTCATGGCCGAGGAAGTTAGCGATACCGACTTTCCGCCTCCGGCTGGCGAGTACGTCGATTCGTATACGTGGACGTTCTACAAGCTCGCGACCATCCGAGGCTACGTGGATATCCGATGGCTGGGCCAAAGTAACGGCTACTATTCGGAGTCTGTCAACTTCGAACACGTGAACGCAGGCAAATGAAACTGATCGAGGCTCGGGGCCTTGTGCCACGCATAGAGAAGCGCGTTACGCAGCGTCTTGTATCCGAATCGTTTTTGCC
>NZ_JBXAYI010000104.1:0-345 GCF_056782235.1 Dellaglioa sp. CoH-55-MRSF-7 | reverse complement strand
GTATCTGCATCACGTGATGCAGATGTCCCCTGAATCCAATCACGAATCCCCATCAGGCACCCCAGCTCAGGTCACGCTCGTCCACTGGCACCGAAATCCACGTATCCTTCGGGAGCTTCGTGGGGTACGCGCCGAACGTACGCGGCTGATGCACGAGACCACGGTCCCACAGCTCTTGGCCGGCACGGAGACATGCTTCACCGTCCAGTCCGATCAGATAACCCGGGCGCTCGCGATACGCCTCGATAACCGGCACAATATCGGTACGGTGCGTCATGTGGGTCAATGCGATAACGACCAGCACATCGTTGATATCGACGGTGCCGCGCACGATGTCGCCAACAC
>NZ_JBXAYI010000103.1:0-347 GCF_056782235.1 Dellaglioa sp. CoH-55-MRSF-7 | reverse complement strand
ATTCGTTACCGCTTCAGTGATGGCGTATATCTGCCTGCTCTTGCCTTCAACCTCAATGCTATGGTTCCGCCCGCAAAGAACCCGGTCAATCCGACACCGCCCACAAACGGCACGATTCGTTGGGCCGCGTCCGTTGATCAAGTCGCGTTTGCCAAGGTCTGTTCGTTCCTAGATTTCAACTGGGCCGAGCTATTCCAAACCAATCAGACGATCATAGACAACTACGGTACCGTTGATCCCGTGTCGATCGCGATCGTATCGAATCCGCCTACCGGTGAATTCAAGGCCTCGGTGCTGACCGGTATCGGGCAGACGGTGGTGGGCCAAGGTCAGGTCCTGTTTGATAC
>NZ_JBXAYI010000102.1:0-351 GCF_056782235.1 Dellaglioa sp. CoH-55-MRSF-7 | reverse complement strand
ATCGGCAATCTGGTTACGCGCCTCAAGCTCGCGCGCGACGTATTCATGGGCCGCGCTGACGCACTGTATTGGGACGAACAGTGAGCCACGAGAACGTGTATCATCTTCAAGGGCGTACCTATTGGGAACGCATGACACCTGACGCTACGCTGGTGTCGCAGGCTCTCCGCTACGAACAGGCGCATCCGCACGCAGGCACGATCGTTCTCGATGCTGAGGACGAGAAACATGCAGAGGCCCTTCGTGCTATGGTGTGGTGTATGGCGCGTGACCACCAAACCCGAATCCGGGTCGAAGTACTTGCCAACAAAACGGAGAATACATGACCGGTAACGACACGCACGTAATAGG
>NZ_JBXAYI010000101.1:0-351 GCF_056782235.1 Dellaglioa sp. CoH-55-MRSF-7 | reverse complement strand
ACATAGGCCAAATCATTGTCGAATTCTCGACGGGACAAAACTTCAGCTTCTGCCGCTACGTCAAAAGTGTGATACTGGGACCGACTACCGCAACGTTCCAGCTCACCTCGCCCATGGCGCAGCTTCCGGTGGTCGGAGACAAGATCGTTATCTTCGGTCGTCAAGTACTTAGTACTACTATTCCGAATCTGCCTATAGCCACCCACACAGACCTTGGTGCTGTGATTGTCGGCCAGACGCTGACTGTGGACAATACAGGCTTGATCAACGTTGCGCCGAGCGCATTTCCCGTGACCTCGGTCAACGGAAAGANGGGTGACGTTGAGCTGAAGATCGGAGACATTCCGGATG
>NZ_JBXAYI010000100.1:0-354 GCF_056782235.1 Dellaglioa sp. CoH-55-MRSF-7 | reverse complement strand
TTCCTGTGGCTCACGAACACGAGCCTGAAGCCGAAAACGCAGATCAAGCACCCGCCGCAAGTCGTGTACGTCGATATCTCGGGTAACGTACTCAATCGTACGGCCGAGGACTTTTTCCAGCTTTACTCGTTCCACAGCGTGGACGGTGAGCTGGAACGACGCCTTGAGGCTCTAATTCAATTCAACGCTGCGGATTTGGCTCACGCTCAAGACCCGGAGGACGATCCGGTCGATGGTTCCGAGAACGCAGGAGAGCTGCTGGAGCGAGCTGCGCAGGAAACTTCTGAGGCACCAGCAGGTTGGGCGGATATTGCCGGCTCTGGTCAAAGCGTTCCAGAACTGGAAGTTAACTTC
>NZ_JBXAYI010000099.1:0-356 GCF_056782235.1 Dellaglioa sp. CoH-55-MRSF-7 | reverse complement strand
GCAGTGCATCGTCGCTTTCCATCAGTGTAAGCAAATCAGCCAACTTCGAATTACCCCTGTAGGCACGGCGCAGCGCCAGAAGGCTGATGCCACCAGCCAGATACGCCAACGCCATTTTCTGCATTTCTTTGCGCAGTGAATACGGATCGATCTTGCACGCACGCGCCTGCAAGAAGTTCATGAATGAGGGCTGCGCTGCTTGACGTACATACTCATCAAGAGTCGGCTCGTTGACCTTAAGTTCCCAAGGCTCTCCCGGGTTTTGCGTCGCATCGACCATGGCTACGCCGATCGCCAGATGCAAATCCAGCACACGGGTATCAGGCCACAGCTGTTGACTCAAGTTACTCATTGCG
>NZ_JBXAYI010000098.1:0-357 GCF_056782235.1 Dellaglioa sp. CoH-55-MRSF-7 | reverse complement strand
CATCAACCTGCAAGTCGTTATCAGCAAGCAAGGTGTGTCGTTCACGGAAGCGTTGTCGTCGGTTCAGGCACAGTAACGGAGACAGGGGCTTCGGCCCCTGTTTTTGATAGGAGATATGCATGCATATTAATGCGGCGACCCGGCTCGTGGCTCTCGATAACAATGTGCCCGGCACTCCGGGTACGACCATAGCGCCCGCCCAATCGTATAGGCCAGATAACGAGGCAGACCTGCACAATCGACAAGGCGATATGCATAATGATTCGCAGTCCGAACTAAAGCACGAAAGTGTTAAGCCTAAGACAAACGCGGCGCTGCGCCTAACAGCCGAAGACCTAAACGGCGGTAACACTGAAC
>NZ_JBXAYI010000097.1:0-359 GCF_056782235.1 Dellaglioa sp. CoH-55-MRSF-7 | reverse complement strand
CGAACATATTCTTGATGATCTTTGCGAGCTTTCCCCGGCTCGGAATCTGCTGAAGGTTAGGTCCCATCGACGCGAGACGGCCGGTTACCACCGCCCATACCGAATAGTCAGGCCGCAGGTGATTGTCCTTGGCTGCGTCCATGTTCGTCGTAAGCCGTTTGAACCAGCCCTTCGCATACGTGGACAACAGCTTCGTCAGCGCCTGATAGTCGCCGTACAGACCAACGATCTTGTTCTTGTCGCGGTAATGCGCAACGAATTCCTTGTCGATGGCATCTGCCCCGGTCTTCGTCTTCGACAAGGGTTCGAGTCCGAGGATGTCGAAAAAGAGCTTTGCCTTGTGTGGCGTCCGACTCAGT
>NZ_JBXAYI010000096.1:0-362 GCF_056782235.1 Dellaglioa sp. CoH-55-MRSF-7 | reverse complement strand
GTACCAAGAATATGCCATCATCGGGTCCGTTCGGTTCATAGCTCCAAACAGATTGTCGCCTTCGATGATGCCGCCGTTGCTGCTGACTTCCCCGAGAGTACCGGGACCAGCAAGCGCAATCGACGAAGGCCCGGCAAAACCGCCGAGCCCACTCAAAGCTGAAGCCAAAATGTTTTCAGGTGCGTTAGCCAGCGCGGCGATAGCGCCACCTGTATTGCCAGAAAGCAGCTCACCAGCCGCGCCAATGGCGGACCCTAGTGCTGCGTTCACTGTATTATTTACGACGCGAGAGGCCGTGTTGACGATCGCGTTTTCCGCGCTCTGTACTGCGCCCTTAACGCCTTGGACCTGACGGTCAATTT
>NZ_JBXAYI010000095.1:0-363 GCF_056782235.1 Dellaglioa sp. CoH-55-MRSF-7 | reverse complement strand
GATTCAGACCTTAGGTTGCAGGGATGGAGTGTATCGCCTCAGGCACCCACGACAAAAAAGGTGACCTTTGCGCCTAGCGTTACCAACGTTCCCGGAACGTCTCTTCGACCAGTGGGCGCATTTCAGTCGTCGGCGGCATCGTCGGCTACGTGGGGAGCAGCAGCGGACCAGACGTGGGGATACTACAATACGGGGTACACTGTTCAGCAAGCATGGAATGCGGGTGGTATTACGCTCGGATTTGGTGCCAAGCTCAATAGCAACGTTCCGTATTACGTCAGCGCGAGCTATGGTATAGGATGCGGCTTCGACGGAACACGCTATTGGGGATTCCGTCGAACAGCCGCTACAAACATCAGCACC
>NZ_JBXAYI010000094.1:0-366 GCF_056782235.1 Dellaglioa sp. CoH-55-MRSF-7 | reverse complement strand
CCTTTAGGTGTCTAGTTGCTGGTTCGTCGTGAGCCAGTGACGTAACTATAACACGATAAAATGACGATGCGCAATACCCCTACACTATGCAAGGGTATTGCACGCGCCTTCTACTCGGGATCGCGCTGAGCGTCGCGCAGCAGTGTATCCGCTGCCGACGGGGGCTCGCGGTTGTCGCCCATGTTCACGTTATACCCGCGATTTTCCCAGCGCGTTACGGTCAGTTCATAACCGTCCGACGCGGGAAATGCGTTGCTGAGAACAGGGTACACGCTTTGCAGGTCGTGCATGCTGGTAATGCTGCGCGGGGCCGTCGCGAAAAAGTGCTTGCCGTCGCGGCTCACATTGATTTCGTAGTACATGATA
>NZ_JBXAYI010000093.1:0-366 GCF_056782235.1 Dellaglioa sp. CoH-55-MRSF-7 | reverse complement strand
GTGTCCGGTGGAGATCAGGTTCGAGTCTGCTATTAAGGCAAGTTCGCTAGCCTAAGAAAATGCCCCGATCAGAATCGATTCTGATCGGGGCATTTTACATCCTCAATTTTAGATTGTCAGCCATTGGGCTGTCCGTTGTGCAGGCAGCAAGCACAAGCGTTTAGCAATACTGAGGATGAGACCACTCATGATGGATAAGCGGCACAATATCGGGGAATCGAAGTCGTCGCACGTAGCTGCTGGCAGCACTCAACGCAATAGAATAGGGCGAACTCTGTTGCACTCTGGGTTCTGCTACTACTGCTATGAGCAGGTGCATAGCCCGTATCTTTTTTGCGACGATGTTTGTTGCGGAGATTATGAAAA
>NZ_JBXAYI010000092.1:0-366 GCF_056782235.1 Dellaglioa sp. CoH-55-MRSF-7 | reverse complement strand
CACATGTGCGATCGATCTCGATCTGGGGCCGGCGCACGATCTCCTGTTCCTCCCAATGCGGACGCATCGGAACGTATGTCTCGTAGTCGAGAAGATTGGACAGGCCGTCGTACACGGTAGACAATTCGGCGCGCGTCACGTAATTCAGGCTACCGCGCACAGGGTCTTCTTCAGGAATTTCTGGCACCACGTTCACGATGCGCGGCATCCTACGCACCTGCATAATGTCGAGCGCCGCCAGCCGGTCTCGACGGCCAGTGTAGCGCTCGAACATATGGCTGAGCTGGTATCCGAACCACGCGTCAAGCAATTCGAAATTCATGTATCTCTCACAAATAGAAAAGGGGCAGGCGCAATGCCCACCCC
>NZ_JBXAYI010000091.1:0-367 GCF_056782235.1 Dellaglioa sp. CoH-55-MRSF-7 | reverse complement strand
AGAACGCGAGTTGCTGATGGAGGCTCGGGTTTTCATCGAGGCAGGCACCCAAATCAGGGATCGAGTGTGCCGTACCCCAATCAATCCATGGTTCATGGACCTCGACTTCACGATTCAGTATTTGGCTGAGCAGCATTGCACAGTGAAGCATCGAATGGCTGCCAAGCGGTTGTTGGCGCATACCCACTTCTCGGCGCACTATTTCCTGACCCACAAATGTGGGTATCGCACATTTATCCGCGAGACGGATGAGAATGGCGTTGGCTGGATTCGGCCCGGCAACGTGACGGAACAGCAGTTTCAAGATTGGTGCGCATTGGTCTACATTGCGACAATCGACCGAATTCTAGACGAAGGAGAAAAGAAT
>NZ_JBXAYI010000090.1:0-369 GCF_056782235.1 Dellaglioa sp. CoH-55-MRSF-7 | reverse complement strand
GTACGGTAGGCCGTGCCGCGTTCTACGGGCTAGAAAAGCTATTCCGATAGCTACACAAGGAAGACGCAAGGAGGGGCCGCCAAGGCCCCTTTCTTTTGCTCCAATACCCGACTAAATCACTAGGGTATTGTTGACTCCCGTATCGGTTGCCGTCACAATGCGGTTACTGGCTCACGACGAGCCGCTAACCAAATGGAGTAAAAAATGGGCATCCGCGTATCGGTTTATCGTTTCATGTTTGACGCGCAAGACAGCATGTTTGAGCCGGAACCGGACCGGTTCGGGGCTCGCGACTGCACGCGCGACGGTATTAGCTCGCGGGCAACGCATCTTACCGTAGTCAACGCCGATGGCCCCTTTGAACCCGAC
>NZ_JBXAYI010000089.1:0-372 GCF_056782235.1 Dellaglioa sp. CoH-55-MRSF-7 | reverse complement strand
GTACATGCACAGTATCGATCTGACGGTCGGCAACCGTATCATGATCGTTCAGACACCTGAGGGGTACTACCGCTCAGTGCAGTCTATTACGCAGAATGGTTCGAACTACAGATTGAATTTGAACTGCACGAATGACGGGTCTTACAATAACAAACCGCTGCCGGTAGTTCCGAGTGTTGGGCAGAATATTCGTCTGTATCGAGACGATTTCGCACCGGTCAACGTATTCTATTCTCAGATAGTTGATCCGCCTGCGCTACCTCTAGCCTCCGCTGGCGTACCGGGGCTCGCGACTAGCGGTGATGGCACAACGATATCGTCACCGGGCCACATTAGTGCCTACGGTCTTCTGCACGAACCTAGCGCCAACAC
>NZ_JBXAYI010000088.1:0-372 GCF_056782235.1 Dellaglioa sp. CoH-55-MRSF-7 | reverse complement strand
CCCCCGCGATCCCGGTATTACTGGAACCCGGGTCTAGCGCCAGTACACGTTTCGTGTCCGGTGCCAAGCCCGAGGATTGCGGCAACACATAGGATTCGCGTGGCTTTTTAGCCTTTTTCGACCTTTTAGCCATGCTGAATACTCACTAAGTTCTAGTGCTCTAAAATTGAGAATTAGACTTTAGCGCTGTATCACCTGACGTACCGCACTATTGCCTCCTGAGCGACCTGCGAACCCCGGCATCGGCATGCTGGAACCACCGCCATAATTGAAGGCCCGGGCCTCAGAAAGGCGCTCCATGACGCGCGGATGGTGCACAATTGTGGAACCGAGCACAATTGCCCGAAACATGTCGTCCGTATACCCTTCACC
>NZ_JBXAYI010000087.1:0-372 GCF_056782235.1 Dellaglioa sp. CoH-55-MRSF-7 | reverse complement strand
AACTAATAAAACGCGGTGTTTCTCGGCTTATTGCTTAAAAATTTAATAAATATTATCTAGTTTTCAAAGAACAAATTCGACAATTAATATTGTCAATGGAGCCTAACGGGATCGAACCGATGACCTCCTGCGTGCAAGGCAGGCGCTCTCCCAGCTGAGCTAAGGCCCCATAATGGGTATTTTATTAATTGGTAAATGGGCCTAAATGGACTCGAACCATCGACCTCACGCTTATCAGGCGTGCGCTCTAAACCAGCTGAGCTATAGGCCCGTAAACGCTTTTGAGAGTAGATCTCTCAAAACTAAACAAATTTTCGACAAGTGTGTAGGTTTCCGTAATATTCCTTAGAAAGGAGGTGATCCAGCCGCAGG
>NZ_JBXAYI010000086.1:0-381 GCF_056782235.1 Dellaglioa sp. CoH-55-MRSF-7 | reverse complement strand
AGTTAAGCTTCTTAGCGCCAAGAGTAGTTGGGGGTCGCCCCCTGCGAGGGTAGGACGTTGCCATGCTAATAATAAATTTAAAAATGTGCTAATCTAACTGATTAACACATTTTTATGTATATGACCCGTTGGTCAAGTGGTTAAGACACCGCCCTTTCACGGCGGTAACATGGGTTCAAATCCCGTACGGGTCATTTTCGCCGGCTTAGCTCAGTTGGTAGAGCATCGGTATCGTAAACCGAGGGTCACAGGTTCGACTCCTGCAGCCGGCATTAGTGGTTGCAAAATTGTTTTATGTAGTAGTAAAAGAGTGTGGTGGCGATAGCAAGAAGGATACACCTGTTCCCATGTCGAACACAGAAGTTAAGCTTCTTAGCGCCA
>NZ_JBXAYI010000085.1:0-382 GCF_056782235.1 Dellaglioa sp. CoH-55-MRSF-7 | reverse complement strand
ATACTGCGATTCGGGGCGCAAGCACCCGTGGGACTATTTTCCTCATGAGTACTTCGATAACGAGTCCGTTGGCGCGTGCCGCAAACAGGCGCGGCGGGATGGGTGGAGGATAGGGCCGGACGGCAGTGAGGGCCAAGACCTGTGTCCACTATGCAACCCGCGATCCCCGAAGTTCGTAAAGGAGCCAGCATGAAGAGGGGCATCGTGGTGGGTGGCGATGTGGGTGTGGCACGCGCAACTGCGCGCACGGCCCTAGGACCACGCCTCTCGGTCAAGACCGCGCTGAACGATTCAATCCGCATGGCTTTCGTGGTACGCAGAGTCGATCAAGAAGTTAAGCAAAAGACGTTCCATCAACAATTTTCTGGTGCATACGGCACCC
>NZ_JBXAYI010000084.1:0-387 GCF_056782235.1 Dellaglioa sp. CoH-55-MRSF-7 | reverse complement strand
AGGAAATGCTAGTAACACACGCAGGCCGCTAAATAAAAAAGCACCGCCAAATAAATAGTTGGCGGGGCTTTTTTATTTAGCTCTGCGGTTGTGCGTAGTACACCGAAACATCTGCATTAGGTGAATTGGCAGCTACGGGAGCCGAGTTTGTTATCACAACGGCCGTGTACTTATCGTCCAGCACCAACATCGTATTCACATTAAGCGTGATGTTAACGGCAGTTGGTGTGGTGACCTCTACAGTTAGCGGCGCCGTTGTGGCAATGGCCAGTCCCTGCACCGGACCTAGCGTCATGCTAGTAGTCGGAGTCAAGCGTTGACCTATCGCGCCTACGCCAGACGCTGGGTAAATCGAGCTGAGTGTTCCTACCTGCTTCAACACCAGAT
>NZ_JBXAYI010000083.1:0-389 GCF_056782235.1 Dellaglioa sp. CoH-55-MRSF-7 | reverse complement strand
GGCATAGGGCCTGACGTAGGCGCACGATCTCAGGTTCGCTCACTCTTCCACCTCGAACTCGACACGCGTGACCCGGTTAACGCCTTCGCTGCCGTTGAACGTGCGTCGGAAATCGGCAGAGCCCGAATCCGGTGATGTCCACACGAGATAGCCGTCGTTTCCGAAACGGACGCGGATGTTGGCTCCGATTTTGAACAGCTCGCCTTCCTCGATGTCGTTGAACGTGAGACCGCTCCGACGTTTCGTCACAATCACACCTTCAGTCTTTGTTTTCATCATATTTTCCCCTTTTCCGCGTCCGCGAATGTAATTCCAGCCTGCGTCCGTGCATGCCCGCAGCCCGACCCCAAAATGATTGCCTTCCCATATACAGCCACGCTCACGAGCCC
>NZ_JBXAYI010000082.1:0-391 GCF_056782235.1 Dellaglioa sp. CoH-55-MRSF-7 | reverse complement strand
ACCGTGGAGTTCGAGGGCTCGCAGGATCGCGATGATAGAGTCACGATTTACACCGTCACCCTGAATCACACGCACGCTCGGATGGAGCACCTTGAAACCCTTGCTGTTGGTCGTGGTACCGAAGCTTTCGGCCAACGACTTTACACAGTACAGCACCACGGATACCGGATCGCCGGAGTCAGGGCGAATCACAACGCGCCCACCCTTCGACAAGACCTTATCCTTCAACTGCTTGCCCCAGATGTTGTCCACGGCATTGTAGATGTCGTAGGCATCCGAGACATATGCGTACACACGCCCCTCACCGCCGAACTGGTCGATCATGTTCGAGAAAGCGCGGGCCTCATTATCGCGGCCCCATGCAGTCACCGTGAAGTGCTCCATGGCCGGG
>NZ_JBXAYI010000081.1:0-395 GCF_056782235.1 Dellaglioa sp. CoH-55-MRSF-7 | reverse complement strand
TAACCTACTCACGAAGGGGCCTACGGGCCCCGCTGAGGACAAGCCATGATTTTCGAAACCTACATTTGCGCACTTGCCAATAACCGCCTTGAATACGGATTCACGTTTAAGGCTGGGGCCGAAACCGACGATATCCTTTTTGATATGGTTTTGGGTGTCGTGAAGCCGGGCCCGGACGCCGACGACACCATCGAGCGCGCATGGAAAGAAAACGAAAAATATGCACAGGCGGTTTGCGACCGGGCGGCGCAAGACGGGGAATAACCACAAAATTTAGTCGGGTACTATTGACGGGGCCGCGCGGCCCCGTTACTATTTGTCTCACGTTCAACACAGAACGGATTACACAATGGTACTCTATAACGGCGTTCATCGGCTCACCATTCACGCATTGC
>NZ_JBXAYI010000080.1:0-396 GCF_056782235.1 Dellaglioa sp. CoH-55-MRSF-7 | reverse complement strand
GACCGAAACAGGCTCGTAGGTAACGGCCTGAACCGTCTTGCTCAGGTTTACTGAGATTCGTGTCACTTTCATTGGTAATTCGTTCTCCGAATTTCACGCAAGATCATGCGCAGGTTTTCCTTGTAAGGCTTCGCGGTCAGGGCTCGACGCTTCTTAGCGCGATTGATGATGCGACGCGCCACTTCCCATTCTGCTCGCGAGTACTCCGGGCACGTGTGATTGGTCTTGTCAAAATCGCACCACGCGAAAAAATGGCGAACGAATCCGGATCGATTCATCTGGGCTCGCATAAAATCAGCCATCGCAACACCCAGCTCACGGTGCGCCTCGTCATGCACAAACACTGCGTTCCCCGCGCTCATGCCAGTCTCTCCAGTTCAGCGGAGCATCCGCAGC
>NZ_JBXAYI010000079.1:0-397 GCF_056782235.1 Dellaglioa sp. CoH-55-MRSF-7 | reverse complement strand
ACAGCACGGTATCCCCACCGACAGAAGAAGTCATACAGCACGTCGCGCATGCGGTCGATGGAGGCGCGTGCCTTCGAGAACTGGGGGTCCTTCATCGAGACCTCGAACACCATGTCTTTCGACTTGATGGTGGCGGTAGCAGATTCCGCTTTCTTCTGCCAAGTGGTGCCAACCTTCGAGAGGAACGGATCAAGAATCTCGTCCTTGAAATTGACGCCGATCCCGCGAATGTTGTGCTGGTCAGTCACGAGTTTGATCGTTGGTAGGAAATCCTCGTGAAAGATTGTGAGCGGGATGCCGACATCCGCAAGTACCTTGTACGATTCCGAGTCTGCCGGAATCAACCACTGCTTAATCTGGGCCAAACGAATGATCGTCGGCTCACCGTTCTCAACTG
>NZ_JBXAYI010000078.1:0-397 GCF_056782235.1 Dellaglioa sp. CoH-55-MRSF-7 | reverse complement strand
ACTCCTATCCCTCAAATCTAAATTTAATGGTAAGGAGAACTCAACATGACTACACCAACAGCATATCAGCTTGATACGCGGGGTGCCGTATGGGTCGATGCGTCGTCGAAGTTTACGCTGGACACTAACCCCGATTTGCTGCCTGACGTACTGGCCATCAACAACTCGTTGTACAACCTGTTCTCATGTCAGATAGGGGCACGAGCCCGTATATTCCAGCCGGAGTATGGGGCCTCCCTTCTCACTTATCTACAGGAACCAATCGATCAAAACACTGCGGATAAGATTCAGGTCGGCTTCATTCAGGCGATAGCCCGCTGGGAACCCCGCATTCAGCTCGACATGAGCAACACATGGGTCAAGCCCGACATGTCGCTGCCCGGCTATCAGATTCGGA
>NZ_JBXAYI010000077.1:0-399 GCF_056782235.1 Dellaglioa sp. CoH-55-MRSF-7 | reverse complement strand
ACAAAGGAGCTGCTCAATGATTAATCATTTGTCAAATCAAGAGCTGTTTGTATCAACCCTCGTCGTGTTCGCGGTGATTGCTGTCGTGGCCGCACTCGTCATGGTCGGGATCGTTGTGTGGCTGCGCCGGACAGGGGACACGACAGCAAACCGTGAGTTCTCGCGGTTCCTTGACTGGGCGATGCGCGAAAAGCTGGATACAAGTCTTGTGTCATACATCAACGAGGGCGCGTACAGATTTACGTCCTCAGAGACGCAGGCCGCGTTCAGTGCGTGGCTGGCACGCTCCGGGGTCCGGTGATGCGAGGCATCGAATACATGCGCTCGCTTCATGAAGTGTGCCGCTTTCAGTCTACGGAAAAACGAGGTACGGGTGCAGCGTCCAACTCGGAACTAGGG
>NZ_JBXAYI010000076.1:0-399 GCF_056782235.1 Dellaglioa sp. CoH-55-MRSF-7 | reverse complement strand
GGATGGCGCGTTCGCGTATGATGAGAAGACGGCGGCGCAACACGAATCCTTGGCACAGGCCAAGGCCGATGACTTCGAATCCCGAGCCCGTTGGTTGGAAGCGCGCTGTGCCGAACTCTCGAACAGCCTTGTCGAGATGCAAACGCGTTTGGATGACGTGCTGGATGAGTGCCGTGGGCTTCGTCACCTGAACGCGGTTCTCGGTTCGAGCAACAAGCGGCTGCGTGGTATTCTACGCGATGCAGAGCTGGAGCGCTCGGCATGATCACGCGAATTTTTCAGGGCGTGACGGGCACCCACTTCCGACGCATGGTGGCGCGCACAGCTGTCATCGAGCGTGCTGAGCATGACCGGGAAATCGTGATTGTCACGCACCATGGCCTTCGCGATGAGTGGGGA
>NZ_JBXAYI010000075.1:0-402 GCF_056782235.1 Dellaglioa sp. CoH-55-MRSF-7 | reverse complement strand
AGAATACGCAGATCGTTTTCGTGGGCCTCGGCACCCACTGCCAAGATGGGCAGTGCACAGCGCGAAGTGATATCGGGGCCGTACTTTTGTTGCACATCCCAGTCCACGAGACACAGGTGCGTGCCCAGCGCGCGGATCACGACCGCGAGTTCTACGCGCTCGCCCTCAGCATACATATTGACGTTCAACATGACTCTCCTTTATTTGAATCGCAAAATTACGTAGACGGGCCACGAGTTGTGTTCGTCGTGCCTGTATTTGAGTTCCTGAACTATACAGTACTTTCCACGTATCTGCAACTCCCAATCATACGAATACCCGTAGCGGTTCAGCACCATTGGCTTATACCGCAGCCTACGCCGTCGCATGTTCATGATCAGTAGCACGAAAGCGATGCCGACG
>NZ_JBXAYI010000074.1:0-403 GCF_056782235.1 Dellaglioa sp. CoH-55-MRSF-7 | reverse complement strand
TGTTAAGTGTTCCTACTTGCGTTCCTGTGTTGGGCGTTGACGCTGGGTACTTCATGATACGTACGGTCGCTGTGGTGCAAGATATCAGTACCGCATTTGCTTTCGCGCCCACGAAGTTCTGCCCGAATTGGCAGTTGTCTGTGAACATGTAGAACACTTCGTTGATGACGTTTGGGTTACCCTGAATGTTGACGGGTAGCCGTGCAACATCTGGGCTCGTTGGCAAATTCAACAGATCGTTATACGAGCCGGTAACGGCCACGGTCGCCAATTTTCCTGACGACAAGTTGCCTGCGGTTTGAGCCGTTGACGTAAGGATCACGCCACCTAGTGCCGATGTCGTGGCAATAGGCAACGAGTACGGAACCGGCTTGTTCGTCAGATCGTTGTAGCTGCCTGATGT
>NZ_JBXAYI010000073.1:0-403 GCF_056782235.1 Dellaglioa sp. CoH-55-MRSF-7 | reverse complement strand
CAAGGGCCTGTCGCACATGACGGCTTCGAAGTAAATAAGAAGTAAGCCAACCACAACACTCGCCTATACATGAAAGCAACAATCGAACAGGCCCTGCTCAGCGAAGCGCTTCGCGTGATCCAACGCCTTGCGCCCCCGGTGAGCGGGGCCGTTACATTGGAAAGTAACGGAAAAACGTTGAAGATGCACAGCCAAGCAGAGCTGAGCCGATGCTCGGTTACGCTGCCGTGCTCTGTTGACGGAGAAATGCTGATCGCGGTGCCGACCGAGGCGCTGAGCGCCGCGATACGCGGGCACGATGTGCTCGAAATTGAGTTGAAGCAGGCGCTGCTCCGCATCAGCTCCGGAGCCTACAACACTCGACTCACGACTCAGGATGCGCTGGAGATCGAGGTCGAAGAGG
>NZ_JBXAYI010000072.1:0-404 GCF_056782235.1 Dellaglioa sp. CoH-55-MRSF-7 | reverse complement strand
CGACGTTTGGTGTTTCGGTGTACGACACGACACGCAGCACTCAGTACCCGATCGAGCAATTCAACTGTTCGCTGACCGATTACACGGACAGCAATGGTCTGGAGACAGAGCTTGAACAAGCGATTAACCCGTTCTCGCAATACATTCGGGTAACGTCGAACGTACCGAGCCTGCCGACACCTCTTCCCATTATCTCATCGGTCAGTACTCCTGTGAATATGGCGGGCGGTAACTCGGGCGGTGCTGTTACGTCGCTTCAAGTCGCTGGCGCATGGAACGTGTTTGCGAACAAGCAGCTGTACAAGATCAACATCCTGCTGAACTCGGGCCACGCCAGTCCAGACGTGCAGCTTGCGA
Organism: Dellaglioa sp. CoH-55-MRSF-7; assembly: GCF_056782235.1. The sequence goes on along the minus strand of NZ_JBXAYI010000072.1, from coordinate 47 downwards.
TGGATAGCTTGGCCCAGCAGCGCGGTGATTGCGTGGCACTACTCGAT
>NZ_JBXAYI010000071.1:0-417 GCF_056782235.1 Dellaglioa sp. CoH-55-MRSF-7 | reverse complement strand
TACAAAGCTCGTGCTTTCGGCACAGCGCTTCGTACTCATCGAGAAAGTCTTCGACAGCCTTTGGGCTTTCTACGTAACTTCTCGCTATTCTGTCAAACCTTTGGGGTTTCTGCCTCATTCGTCCGAATCCTCAAGAAATGCATCATACCAACCATCGTACCACGAGAGGCCGTTAGCGTCATTGTCCGGGTACGGGCTTTCATCCACGTCGCCCCGTTCGTAGGCGGCACGGCCCTCATGGTACGCTTCACGCTGCGTCGTCATTCGTATTCCTCCTGATCCATATACTCGATGTCGGCCGAATGCCACCCAGCGTTCCACTCACGCCGCAGATCGGTACCCGGGGCATATGGATTTTCGTCCACAGGAAGACCCCGGCCATGTGCTGCGTATCCACGAGAAAACGCCTGAGCGCGC
>NZ_JBXAYI010000070.1:0-417 GCF_056782235.1 Dellaglioa sp. CoH-55-MRSF-7 | reverse complement strand
AGCTTCGCTATGGCCTCGCGCATGGACGAGGTATTCAGCAACTCGTCGATCAGGGCTTCTACTTTGTCACGGGCATCGCCATCTGCGTTCTCCCCAACAAGCTGTTGTAGCAAACCCATCTTCTCCAAAGCACCCGGCACATCGTGCAGAATGGACTTGGCCAGTGTGCCACTGCCTGCCTTCAGTTGGCCGCCTGCATGGCTACGGGACTCGGAGCCGGGACTCGTTTCCCCGTTTGCCACGAACTCTTGAAGCGCGCGTGGCAGTGTCGCCATAGCCTGTGCGGCTTTACTGTCGCGCGGTGAATAGGGTGCTACGCCACCTCCCGGGGGACCGGCCCGAGATGGGCGTTCCGCTCGATGGTGTATGGTTGAATCAGGTCGCGGGGCACTCTTGTGGGTTGGGGCAGGTGCATTC
>NZ_JBXAYI010000069.1:0-418 GCF_056782235.1 Dellaglioa sp. CoH-55-MRSF-7 | reverse complement strand
GTTTTAATGAGTACACCTATCTATGCACGAATCCTGTACGACGAGATTCGCATGATGGATTCAAAGTCCGGGCTGTATGTATGGTGTGATCCAGATGAAGAGGGGGTGCTTACCGTTCAGCAGCTTTTGACCGGTGCTCCGTTTAAGGCAGAGAACAGCACGGAATATCATGTAACTGTTCTATATCATAATGGTGCACTTCCTCATCAAGTCAGGATTCCTGTGGATCGTCCTATCTCGGCACGTGCCACGCACTTCGAAAAGTGGGATACACCTAAGGGCAACGTTCTAGTCCTGCGTCTAGACTCCACAGGTCTCCAGTCCTTGCATGATGAGCTGCTGCGTGAGGGCCTTACTCATTCGTTCCCTGACTTCAATGCACACTTGACTGTGGCGAAGAACGTGGAAGGTGCTGGGC
>NZ_JBXAYI010000068.1:0-423 GCF_056782235.1 Dellaglioa sp. CoH-55-MRSF-7 | reverse complement strand
CGCATATACAGCGTGAGCGCAGCTCGACTTCCGCGCCTGCCCAAAGGAGCAAAGAAATGAAACCTCGTATCCTTTTCTGGGGTATCGTGTTTGATAGATGGACACCTGCTGTAGAGGGTAGGCTTACTCAGGACCTAATACGTCTGCAAAACTTGGCGCGGCACAAGTACTCGGATGTGGTAGTTGTTTGTGACTCCGAAGAACCTGCACGAGTATGTGAGTCGTTGGGTCTGGCTATCGATACAGACCCGGGCCTAGCATCAGTCTGGACGCAGTACAAGACAGGCCCCAAGTGGCCAGAAATTCCGGTGCCCGCCTCCACGGTTATGCAACGTGATCTGTACACGCCCGTCAAGAAGCAGCGCATGGACCCGAGCGGACGCGACACTGGGTATTTTCTCCCCGAGCAGGGCCGGCCGAATC
>NZ_JBXAYI010000067.1:0-424 GCF_056782235.1 Dellaglioa sp. CoH-55-MRSF-7 | reverse complement strand
GACGAGGACAAGGCAGTGAGTCACGGGTTTGACAAGAAACAATCGTTCCGACACCGCACAAAGGAGAAGAAATGAGCAAAATCACCAAAAGTCGCGTCATCATCGAGTTCGAGGCGTCTTCTGGCTACGAGTCGAAAGAAGAGTTCCAGACGCATCCGAGTTCGCTTCCACTCAGGAATGCGCTGCGCGAGATTTTGCGCGTGCTCCTGATCAACAACGAACGTGAGGAAGTGACGAACATCGTGAATGAAGCTCTGTACTACGACGAAGAGGATGCGGTGTGAAGCTCAGTGAGATGAAGGCCCTGTATCTTCGGGCCAAGGACGCATACTACAACGGCAAGTCCGAGATCATGTCGGATGCAGCGTTCGACCGTCTGGAAGATACGATCCGGAAACGCAGCCCAGAATGGGAAGAATTGGAC
>NZ_JBXAYI010000066.1:0-439 GCF_056782235.1 Dellaglioa sp. CoH-55-MRSF-7 | reverse complement strand
GCAGAGTACCGACCGTCGAGCTACTAGTTGCAGAAGGTTGAGCTGGTGCCGTGAGGGTCGCGCTAGAAATCGAGATTGCAGTGTTGTTGCCGTATGAGCCTTGGCCCATAGACGGGTAGACAAGAGCTATTGCGGTGGTAGCACCGCTGCCAACTTGTTGGAGCAGCGTCGGCCAATCAGGTTTCGTTGGGTCTACGACGCCAGCCGGAATAGGAGCCAGATGCGTAGTGCCAGATGCATCTGCATACATCAAGACCTAAGCGTACAGAGCACCGGGGCCCGCAACACGAAGTGCCCACAGCTGGTTAGCTTCCTTGAAGAAGTCGAGACCACAGTACACATCAAACGAGATTTTCGCGTTCGGATTACCGTACTGCGCCAGATAGTCTTGTGCGTTTGTGAAAAGGATCGGCTTCGTTGTATCGCCCTGATTAGAGAC
>NZ_JBXAYI010000065.1:0-442 GCF_056782235.1 Dellaglioa sp. CoH-55-MRSF-7 | reverse complement strand
AGTCGAAGCACCCTTGGTTCTCGAATCCAAGCCGCTGGGGCTACGTTGATCCATCGGGTTCGATGCTTCAGGTGGATATGAGCGCAGGCTCGTGGGTATGGACCCACGTATCAGGCGATAGCATCTCCTACGATGGTTCCGGTAACGTGGTGAAGGTTGTTAAGGGCAATGACACGTCGAACATTCAGGGCAGCATACAGTTCAACGTGTCGGGCAACACAACTATCAACACCACTAACTTCAATCTAAATGCCAGTGGCACTGCCGTGTACAAGGCTTCCACTCATCAGTTTCAGGGTCCTGTTGTCACGGATTCAACGATCGCGGCTGCTGGCGACATTACGGATGAAACTGCGTCCGGTAACACGAAGACCATAGGCGACTTCCGGCGTGTTTATGATTCGCACATCCACCACGTGCCAGACAATCCGGATACTAGTAC
>NZ_JBXAYI010000064.1:0-444 GCF_056782235.1 Dellaglioa sp. CoH-55-MRSF-7 | reverse complement strand
GTGCGTACGGGCCCGCAGGACGTGGAGCGTGCCGGAGTACCGGTCGAGGAATGCGCAAGTGTCACTGACCTCATGAAGTGTGTGCGTACTGCTAATGCCGAGCGCGAACGGGGCAAACCGCGAGTGGTTGAATATGTGCTGGAAAAATATAGGATTGGGGCCGAAGAACACATCAAACTGTACAGCGTCAACCTGTATCATGGTGAGAGTCGTGTGGAATTTGAGTCACGGCTCGCGTACTTCGATAACTTCCTGACGATCACACATGGGGAGGCCGAAAGCTTGGGGTTCCCGATTTACCACTTCAACAGCACTGGCGAATTCTTCAATCACGTGACAGGTTAAACATGAGCGAAACACGTACTCAGGTGTGGTATGTGGAATTGGATGCGCGGGAGAAACCGATCCGGTTCTACACGATGTATCTGTACACGAATATGGAAC
>NZ_JBXAYI010000063.1:0-446 GCF_056782235.1 Dellaglioa sp. CoH-55-MRSF-7 | reverse complement strand
GAAGCTTGGAGCGTAGATGCGTCAACAGCGTGAGGTGGCCCGAAGTCAGAAACATCTTTTTCAACATTCGCATTTCCTACACAGGTATTGCGTAACAGCATACTGCGCGATAATGGCCGCTGTGAAGGCGGCAAGAAGCGCTACTGTCCCATAAAACGGCTCGACGCGCAACACTATTTCCAGCGAGCCCATCCCCACAACAGCTCCCAGCACAAGAGCGCTAATTACGCCCAAAGCGCCTGCCACGTAGGGACTCACTTTTCGCCCCACACGCTTTTGTCAGCCTGATGCCACAGGTAGCTGATTGCCGCACTCGTAATCACGAGCCAGATGACAGAGGCCCATGTCCCGTGATCCTGCGCAATAAGCTTGTTGCCGATGCCAGACGCTACTGCCAAGACGCATGCGCTCAGCATGTTCAGCACAACTTTCGTTTTCTTGCTCAT
>NZ_JBXAYI010000062.1:0-452 GCF_056782235.1 Dellaglioa sp. CoH-55-MRSF-7 | reverse complement strand
CCTGTGCATTATCCGGATACGTGGTTCGGGCCCTGCAAATGCCGAGAGCGTATGGGGTTCGAGGGCGCGAAATGTGTGTATGAAAAGGGCAAGCGCCCTTGTGACAAGGAGAAACCTGAATCAGGGTGAATTGATTTTTCGCGACATCGGTCTGGGTGTCAACAAGCATGGCCAGTGCCCGCTGCTAGTGACCGGCATTGTGCTTGTCGAGGCCTCGGACCACATGCGCCTCGAAAGTAGCGTGTTGACCATTGACGGCGTGCAGCGTGACGAACTGGTACGGGGCGAGGCTAAGCTCTTGCCCACCAAGTACGATGGGTGGCGCGCTGACGATATCATCGAAGACCGTAAATGGTGTGCGGTGCACTCGCGCATCGAGGTCAAGGGCACGCGACACTGGTCGTTCACAGAGGTCGCGGAGCGCGCACTGAAGTTGATATCGAGCGCCAAGC
>NZ_JBXAYI010000061.1:0-452 GCF_056782235.1 Dellaglioa sp. CoH-55-MRSF-7 | reverse complement strand
CCCGCGTCTACTGCTCAGGCAGTAGCGCGGCAGGTTCTATTGTCGCAGTCATCAGCGGTAAAAAATCAGGCAACTGCGCGGCAAGTGCTGATTATACCTCCACTTAACGCGCAGGACACGAACGTTCAGATGGAGGTTTTGGCTGCGGGATTGATACCGACAAATGACTATGGCGTGAAGTTAGAAGTTATCGCGGGACTTCCATATGTTACTCAGGATGCTAGCGTTGCGCTGGAGATCATTGCCCAGACAACTTTGAATCCAGCAAAGCCGATGACAACAATAACTTGGTTCACGCCAAGCTAAGGAAATAAAATGACCTTGAAATACATGCAAGGGTTTGAGACGGTTCGTGACGATTCAGACCTTAGAACACAGGGATGGTCCCCAACCCCTGCTGCGCCGACACGTAAGACAACCGTAGCGATTCCTAGTGTAACTGGCGTAAACGG
>NZ_JBXAYI010000060.1:0-452 GCF_056782235.1 Dellaglioa sp. CoH-55-MRSF-7 | reverse complement strand
GATCGTCCAATCCTGCTGATTTTCAACCATCACGTTCGTCGTTTCCAACCGCGTTGTGGCCAGCAGGCTTCAGGAGATTCCAGCAATTCAGGATGACACGGGCAGGACTCTACCCCTTCTTCATGTACGTGACTTTCACGTACTTTGCGCTCTCGCGTCTGCGTTGGCTCGTCCTTTGAGCAATTTGCGGTAGGGTCAGCACGTGACCTCCTTAGTTATTTCCATCGTGTTGTTCTCCCATCATCAGAACACAGAGCTTCCTCTACCGTAAACCCACGCGCCACGCGCGCCCTGAATGTGCAACCTTGATTCCGTATGCATCACATAGCTCTTTACGAGTTGTGTAGCACACTCCATTCACGATAATTCTGTGCGTACTTCTCGATACAGCCTTAGCCGCGATCTGCTCTGGCGTGTCCCCAGCTTTCCGCCTATCCACAACCCAATAGGAT
>NZ_JBXAYI010000059.1:0-456 GCF_056782235.1 Dellaglioa sp. CoH-55-MRSF-7 | reverse complement strand
ACGTTTTTTGGCACAATCGAAGCGTAATGCTCCGGAACTTCCACATCGTCATCCGGAATCATAGACTCATGCTCGTGACCGTGTTCATGGTCATTAGCCGAAAGAGACGAAATGGACGAACGAACCATATTCTCATTGGCCTGATCCCGGCTAAGCTGCTCCATCGGAGGCAGCAGCGTCGGGGCAGTGAGCACGGACAGCCGCTGGAGTCGTTCATACAGATCGATGTATTCGTCTTGCAGTGCGTCTCGACCGAACAGCGTGGCCTAGATATGCTCTTCAGGCGGCCGGAAGTTCGGACCCTTCTGAACTTTCCCGTTCGCGTCCTTCGTGACCGAACCGTCCGGGTTCAGCTTCGTGAAGTTCGAGCCCATAATACAGTGCAGAACCTCTTCCAGCGGAATTCCGTACTTCAGGGCTTCGCTTCGGTTGTACACATTCATGTCCCCGAGCCAG
>NZ_JBXAYI010000058.1:0-474 GCF_056782235.1 Dellaglioa sp. CoH-55-MRSF-7 | reverse complement strand
CCTTCTGCGTAGTATGCGCCACTATCCGGCTTCTTCGATGCCGTTGCCTTGTTCGTGACACGGACGAAAACTTGACCTTGCGGAGCTGCTGCCTTCGCTGCGGCCAGAGCCACTGCCTTTTCCTTTGCTGCCGCGCCCTTTGCTGCCGTCTTTGCCGGTGCTGCTTTCGTCTTTGCTGCCTTTGCCATCTTGCTTCTTCCTTTCGGGGTTGGTTATGCTCACGTCTGAGCAATCTTACACACTACGTATTTACTACCACGATCGCGGCTTGTGCTAACACACTACCCAGCGTGTCACCGCAAACCACAATCTACTTCAAAACTCAGAAGGGTGCAAAATTATACACTCTTCCGAAATCGTGTCAAGCATTTTCTACAACTTTTCACTCATCATCCGAGCTTGCGGCGCGACCACGGCGCAGCTTCGGGGGTGCCTGAACATTCTGGAATGCAGCAGGCAGGAAGCGTGCGGCAC
>NZ_JBXAYI010000057.1:0-479 GCF_056782235.1 Dellaglioa sp. CoH-55-MRSF-7 | reverse complement strand
CCCCAAAACTGATGCTGAGGCGGGCGGAAGAGTGTAGTTGCCACCCGAGGGCTTGTTGGTTAGATCGTTATAGCTGCCGGTGAACGCAACAGGTGCCAAATCCCCGGGAGCCACACCTATGCTGATGATCGCACCAGTGTTGTCGAGAGTGTAAAACTTTCGGTCCGGGAAGTTTATGGACAACTGTCCCTGAAGAAGCTGAGCCGTAGTTGGCCGGGCACCCGCCGTTATCAGGCGCGGGTGCTGAACAGGAATGTTCGCTGTTGTCATTTTGTTTTCCTAATTAACCTATCACGCCACCATCTATGACAAGAGCCGTGATATACGAAAGCGGAATTGCATCGCTCGGATTGACTGGCGTAGCAATACCGTTGAGCACCTGTGATCCCATGTTCAGCGGGCCCGTCATAGTCACGTTGCCAGCGACTGGAACAGCGTTCACGTTCGCGGCCGTCAATGACACGTCGCCGCTTCCGTTC
>NZ_JBXAYI010000056.1:0-483 GCF_056782235.1 Dellaglioa sp. CoH-55-MRSF-7 | reverse complement strand
CCGGGTCCCGTTCGTTCCAAGACTGACGGAGGTGAGCATTACATAACGGCCAATCAGTTGGTATGGTTGTATGGGCTACGTCCCGGAACTTATCTGATTTATCCGTTCGACCGAGGCGCGTACACCGAAGAGTTCTTGGACTCTTTGACACCAGCGCATCCACGCTACGATGGGAGGTACCCAAAATTCGCGTAACTCTGTATCACGAGTCGAACTGGGAATTCGATAAATTTGATCCTGCGATAGCAGAACGCAATCGACAGATCACCGAGCGCCACAAGAATGGGGATTGGGGTATTTGGTGCAGCATTCGACGCCCAGAGCGACCGTTATTCGGCCGCTACCTGTACGAAGTGGTTGTCGAGGTATTTGCCGACGAGACCGCGCTTGTGTACGCCGGTGAGCTTCACGACTTGTCGGATGACGTGGAGTCGGCAGCAGCCAACTGGAAAGCGGATGGGACTCGACTTATTATGGTTGAAG
>NZ_JBXAYI010000055.1:0-488 GCF_056782235.1 Dellaglioa sp. CoH-55-MRSF-7 | reverse complement strand
CCGTGTTGTAATTCTCACGACGTATCGAGCCCATACCAGACTTACCGCGTCGTGCACTTCTCGTACGTCGCGCAAACATGTTTAGGCCCGGAAGAAAATTCGAAGATCGTTACCGATGCGCTGGATGCAGATGTTATGCAGTGCAGAACACGCGAACGTGGGTCGATCCAACACACCCTTGTTTACTCGCATCTTGTAGCCCAGCTTGTTAAGAACAAGGATCGTGACTTCTGCCTCGTCTCCTATTTCCATAGGGTTGCTCTTATGGAAAAGATGATTCCGACCCATAGAATAACGGATGCGGCTAGCGCCAAGGCTGCGACGCACGTGTTCGAGTTCGTGATCTCGCTCAGTATCGAACTTGCCATCAACTTCGTAGTCAGCTTCGATCTCGGACGTGGCCAGTAGGCGTGACGCCGCCCCTTCAACTGCAAACATAACTTCTCCCGGAAAGTGTATGATTATTTTTGAGAGTGGGGCATAAGCCC
>NZ_JBXAYI010000054.1:0-494 GCF_056782235.1 Dellaglioa sp. CoH-55-MRSF-7 | reverse complement strand
AATGATCGCATAGAAATACCAGCCAATCCCAGCTAATATCAGATGCAGCAGTGCCAAGAATCCTTCCATTATTTAGACCACCTTACCTTTCGATCCATCGAGCAACTTCAACACATCGATCATGTGGCGCAGATGGTGAGATGCCGAATCTATGTCCTTCACGATCTGGTCCAGCACGTCTACGAGTGCCTTTCCCTCGGTCATCAGCGTTCGGGCCGTACCCTGCACACGCTCGACCAGTGCTTTCCGCTGTTCGGCACTGCTACCGAATTGCTTCAGCTCCTGTGCATACTCGGTGTAGATGTGGTTGCGTAGCGCGTCGCACGCTTCTTGCAGAAGGTCGAGGTTGACTGTGGCTCGAACTCGAATCTCAACTAGCCGGGCACGCGCGCTCAGGTCGTTGGACGTGGCTTCGAGAAGCGACTTCGGGCTGAACTGCTTACGCCCGTGCAGCGACCGCGATGTGCGGTTGGCCATCAGGCCCATGGCTTCGG
>NZ_JBXAYI010000053.1:0-499 GCF_056782235.1 Dellaglioa sp. CoH-55-MRSF-7 | reverse complement strand
GCTTCTGCTGAGCGGCCTTGAGGCGTTTCTTGAGCGTTGCCGGGTCCTTAATCTTCACCGCCTGCCCGCAAGACTCGCACTTGCCCTCTGCGAACTTCTCTGCATGTTCGAGCTGATGCTCATAGACCCGAACCAAGGTTTCCAGATCAGCTTCTTCCTCTTCAGGCTTATCCGCCTTTTCCGGCAATTCGGATTCTGCCTCTTCGCGAACGCTTTCTATTTCAAGTTCGACACGCTTGAGTGCGAGTCTGGCTTCTGTATACGCCGTGTACGCGTTCTTTGGCATCTCGGCCGCAAGCTCTCGGCCGTTCTCTTCGATCAGGTTCTGCGTGACCTCACTCAGCTCTGCATACGCCTCGTTGTATCGGGCGTTATTCTTTTTATACTGCTCGTATTCTTCGGCTTCCTCAATATTAGCGGCCGTCGTATCGAACTCGTATTTTATCTGCTTCACGTGATCGATGAACGATTCTTCCGTAATCTCATCCCCAATTGCGCC
>NZ_JBXAYI010000052.1:0-507 GCF_056782235.1 Dellaglioa sp. CoH-55-MRSF-7 | reverse complement strand
GATCGCCCTTGTTACCCTTGTTGAATGCCCGGAACCGGGAGCCGTGTAGCCGCATCCTCAATGATGCAAGGGCCCCGGTCGGCGGCTTCGCTTTCGATGCGTTCCAAAAACTGAGCCAGCGTCGAGCGCACGTCGCATGTGAATCGCATACTGCATGGTGCCACGAATTCCGTTTCGTGACTCAGCGACTCGTAAACGACGCTAACCGTTTGGAACGCTTGGCGCGCGGCCCATGATTCGAACGCATCCGCTTTCGCGTCAGCCTCGGCCCATTCCGCTACCGTCTGACGCCCGGTCAGGGACGCGGGCGGCGTTGCCCTAACATTGAGCCGCGCGCTATACAGTTCGGTAATTTGGGTTTTCAGCATCGCCGTTCCTTAGATCGCGAGTGCGATCATGTATGCCAGAATCGCGCCGCACACGCATGCGCCCACAAAACCGAGCCACGTAAAGCCCGCTTGCTTTTCTTGGTTGTATCCACGCATTTTCATGGCCTCAGTGTGAGTC
>NZ_JBXAYI010000051.1:0-511 GCF_056782235.1 Dellaglioa sp. CoH-55-MRSF-7 | reverse complement strand
GCCTTGGCGCGGCGCGCGTCTTCTTGGTCAGACTTGATTTGTTTGATCAGCATTTTTACCCCTTGATACACATTACCTGACGCAGCGTCGCCACCACATCAACCAGTTCGGACTGCGCCCCCATCACCTCATCGATATCCTTGTAGGCGGCCGGAATCTCGTCCACGACGCCTGCGTCCTTCCGGCACTCGATGCCCATTGTCTGATAAAAGAGGTCGTCTTGCGTAAACTGCTTCTTGGCCTTCGTTCGGCTCATCTTACGGCCAGCGCCGTGCGAACACGAGCAATAAGCAGCCTCATGACCTTTGCCACAGACGATGAAGGATTTCGCGCCCATCGAACCCGGGATGATGCCAAGCTGGCCTTTCTGCGCAGACACTGCACCTTTCCGCGTCACCATCATCGAACGACCATCTTGAATTTCTCGCGACAGGTAGTTGTGGTGACAGTTGATCGCCTGATCGACGAGCGTGAAGGCCGGGAGCTTGCGACGCAGTGCCCGGATCACGAG
>NZ_JBXAYI010000050.1:0-512 GCF_056782235.1 Dellaglioa sp. CoH-55-MRSF-7 | reverse complement strand
CGATATGCGGTGCTGGAGCTGGCACATTCGTTGGTGCAGGCAACACCATTGAAAACTGTATCAACGAATTATTTCGTGTGCTGCGCGGTGCAGGCAGCGGGGGAAGCGCTGGACCAAGGAAAGCCCGGTATCTACAGTGTAGAAGCTCAAAAGGTGCGCGCCGCTATCCGTGCGTCCCTCGGGGCCCATAATGTACTAGAGTCGTGGCTCCGAGCACGTCGCGATTCCGGGTTCGATGCGGAGGACGCTGAGCCGCGACTTCGGGCCACGCGTCTTGCGTGGATCAAGTGGATGATGGACAACTGGTGTTGGGAGCAAGCATGAACGTAGACGCAATTCCGGAAAAGACGGTGCGTGGCGCACTGCTGCGGCAATACGCACGTTGGGTGGCCAAAGTCGATCGAGCCGAAGAGCACCACGATGAGGCGGCCATGGATTACGCGAGTGGCGGGATTGCGGCCCTAGAAGCCCTGATCAGCGATCTTGGGCTCGACGACAGGCAGATGCAAAAC
>NZ_JBXAYI010000049.1:0-516 GCF_056782235.1 Dellaglioa sp. CoH-55-MRSF-7 | reverse complement strand
GAGCGGCCGAACTCATAGGAGTCCATAAGGTATTTGTGACTTAGTATGCTTCCGTCATATTCCTCAAAAGAGGGCGGTGAGTCTTCGTCACGTCCAAGATTGATACCAATTGCCATTAGATCACCACTTAAACAAAGAGAGCCCAGCAGGTTCTGTCTGCTGGGCCCCTGTCCTACTTATTTACTACGATCAGTCATCCAGATCGTCGTCTTCGTCTTCATCCTCGTCTTCTTCGACGGGCTTCTTCTTCGACTTCTTGGCGGCTACTTTCTTTGCCGGGGCCTTTTTCTTCTTGGGCGGCTCATCCTCGTCTTCGTCTTCATCGTCGAGGTCTTCATCCTCGTCCTCGTCGTCTTCGACTGGCTTCTTCTTGCCCTTGGACTTCTTGGGAGGCTCGTCGTCATCTTCGTCTTCATCGTCGATGCCGCCGTCTTCATCCTCATCTTCGTCGTCCTCATCTTCCTCGACGACCTTCTTTTTGCCCTTGGCCGGAGTCTTCTTGCCCTTCTTCGGGGG
>NZ_JBXAYI010000048.1:0-517 GCF_056782235.1 Dellaglioa sp. CoH-55-MRSF-7 | reverse complement strand
CTTCGTCCCCCTGAAGATACTCACGGAAATTGCCCTTGGCCATAGACCTGTAATGGTGCATCACCGGGATCGGGTTGTACATCTTCTCGGCTAGCGCCAACAGATGCGCATTGGGTCGATNGATGATCGGTGAATTCGTCCACTCCAGAACCTGCGGGTTCGACTTGCTCATCTGGTACACTGCCTTGTCCGCGTCCCAGCCCGCAAAATCCATGATATCCGTGTCGATCCCGAGATCGCGCAGCACCTCGGTCAGTTCCGGCGTGTTTATGTCCAGTACATCACGGCGCTTATTCACCGTCAGATACCGATCGACAGGGCGGCAGTAGATGAAGCGAACGTCGTAATCCGAATCCGGCGACGCGAAGCCCCACGCACGAGACCCGGCCTCGGCCGCCATCAGGACCTTAATATCGAGCCGTTGTTCGAGCTGAATCAGGACACTTTTGATGATGCCTGAAGCCGTGTTTTGTGCCACACTCATTTGTCCGCTCCCCGAGGTCCAGTATACAGACAC
>NZ_JBXAYI010000047.1:0-522 GCF_056782235.1 Dellaglioa sp. CoH-55-MRSF-7 | reverse complement strand
AAATAGAGGTAACAAATGGCTGACTTTTGCTCGCACTGTTCAATCTTGATGTGGGGTGAGGATACTGGCGATTTCCGTGGTATCGGGCCCGTGGCTGATGACGACGGCCGGCCGTGGTACTATACGGTTCTGTGTGAGACATGCGGTCCTATTCAGGTTGACGGAAACGGGGCACGTGTCACTCCGCTCGAAGAGCAGGACGATCAAAACCGGCACATCGCGCCGGGCCAGTTTTTCGATTATCTGCCGCCCGATCATCCGGTGGTAGTTGCACAAGGGCCCGTGATAAAGGCCGAAGACAGTGCATGGGCCGCGTACAAAAAGGCACGTGTGCGATTCCCGAACAAATCTATGTAAGGAGTGTATATGGCACGAATCCAGCACGATAGCCAGTGGACCAATCTGTACTACGGCTTCGATCCGGAGCACAAAGGCAAGTGTAGGCCCACGATCCGTATCGTTCCGCGACACGTAGACTGTGAGGCTGAGGGCTTTCCCCATGGACTTCCGACCAACGTGTTT
>NZ_JBXAYI010000046.1:0-523 GCF_056782235.1 Dellaglioa sp. CoH-55-MRSF-7 | reverse complement strand
GTAGAACCGCTATCTGAGATAAGCGATGTGCCGGTCGCAGCGTTGTTATCCGATGCCTGAACCACAATATTGCCGTTAGCATCGGGTTGCTGACCATCTACGGTCTTCACCTTGCCAGCATTATCGAGTTCCTGTTGAAGATTGGGTATATCCGCAATATCAATCTCGACGGCACCAACAGAATTCGGAAACTTGTTGTTGACGGATTTCACTTCACCGGCCGCAAAACTCACTGCTGTAGTTGCTCCGTATACCGAACCATCGTTAACTGTAAACGTGGTGCCGCCCGCGTACTCAATGCCGTTACGCCAAACTTGGGCATTGCTTGCTAGACCTGAATCGGGACCAGATACGTCGTAGAACAAATCAATTACTGCACCATAGATTATGGCGTCGCATATGGGCTGGTAGGGCAGAGCAAATCGCCACTTTTCTTGTTCTAGGTCCCACAGGTAAGCACCTTGCCGCTGTGTGTTCCCCTCTGTTGAAGTCACGATCATGACTTGCGTTAGAGGTGTCGGAG
>NZ_JBXAYI010000045.1:0-529 GCF_056782235.1 Dellaglioa sp. CoH-55-MRSF-7 | reverse complement strand
CCCATAACTGTTGTGTACCCGGGGTTTGCGGCAGTGCTGCCAGTGATGACGTTGGCGTCTAGGTTATACAGCGAATTGGTGTTCGTTGCCTGCATAAAGATGTTGCCGCTACCAACAACTATCTTTGGCTTTGCAGACCAAAAGGGGTTACTCAGAAACATTGTTTTCTCCTGTAGTGCCCCATAAAATTAGAGCACTTCAGTTTTTAGTGTACCCGTAGAGTACTGGAAACGCCATAGTTTTCCAAGCCGCGCGCTCGACTGGAGACTGGAATTCATAGTCCGGATCGCCTACCGCAACACGCAGCGCGGACAGCAGAATGTCGCCTTTGAAGTGGGGGTCACGTCGAAGCTGGATCAGTGCGGCGAGAAACAGGCCGCGCGAATCGGCACCAGCATGAGCAAAACCCGGCACCCGGGGTGCATCTTCCGGAACGTATTCGTCTTGAGCGTCGATCATTTGTAACCCCGCTCGCGGCGGCTGACAATTGCAAAATCTTCCAGAATTTCTCTAGCCTTCGGTTGAAACG
>NZ_JBXAYI010000044.1:0-536 GCF_056782235.1 Dellaglioa sp. CoH-55-MRSF-7 | reverse complement strand
CAGGTTGGCTCGCTGGATACGAGCTGGATAAGGATCAGGAACATTAGGAGAAACGGTGCACATTAAGGACATTTTCAAGGCCGCTAAGATCAGTGGCTTTAAGCGCCTTCAGACAACGGCACAGCCCAACTGCATGGGCGCGACCGACGTGTGGGCAGGTGACCTCACGGCTCTGGTACGCGAGATCGAGCGCCGCGTTCTGGGCTACGGCGACAAACTTCCCACAGGTCTGGAGGCCGCTATCCACCGACGTATCGTGCACGTGGAGACCGCACGAAACCAAGGTCGGATTATGGGCGCGATCCGCGAGGCATGGGCCGAACAGTATGCGGCACCGTGTTCGGGGCTGCGTCCCATCGAGGCCGAAGGGCGCAGTTTCAAGGTGGTCGAAATGTCGCTGGCCACGTTCCTGAGCCCACGATCAGAGGTCCTTGATCCGGAGTTCGTGGTGGTCTACGTCTACTGTGCTCAGGATGAGGTGGCGGCTCTCATCGAAGAAGCAGCACGTTGTGACTGGACACTGATCCCGCCCGAAC
>NZ_JBXAYI010000043.1:0-552 GCF_056782235.1 Dellaglioa sp. CoH-55-MRSF-7 | reverse complement strand
CTACGTGCACCACGCAGAGTGTAAGGATAAGAATCACAAGAAGCGCGTATCGTACACAATCAATGCCGCAGAATTCGATCGACAGCTGGCGGCTGGTGAGATCACACAAGAGCAACGTGACGAGATTGCGCGTCTAGCGCTCCCCGAGGATTCGCTGAAGCTTTCGCAGATCATCAAGAACACCACGATGACGATCAACGAGCTTGAGACTGTTCCAGATGCCTCGATATACTCGTTTGCAGACGTGCCTGAACTCGTTATGCGTCCCCCTACCATGCGCGACGTTCTTGAGTTTGCGGATGCTCCTGAGATGAAGGATGAAGAGCAACGCTCCGAATTCTCGTTCTTGGCTCAACTCGCTACGCATATCCAACACGTAGCCGGTTATCTGACTCTCAAGCAGAGGATTGATATCGTCGGTGAGTGCACACCTGATCAGGTAGCACTTATCAAGGACTTCGAAGCACAGCTGAAAAAGTATGGTGTTGAGGAACGCGTTCGTATCACGTGCAAGGAGTGTGGCGCGGTTTCAGAGACGAAGCTGTCTCTGGC
>NZ_JBXAYI010000042.1:288-552 GCF_056782235.1 Dellaglioa sp. CoH-55-MRSF-7 | reverse complement strand
CCGTCATACTGGTCACCTAGCAGCAAGATGTTGCTGATACCGTTGTCACGTGCGTACGTGACGGGACCTCGCCTAATCTCGTCAGCGACCATCTTGTCCGGATTTTGTACGTACTTCGAAAGACCTCCCGATCCTGAGGAATCGGTGAAGTGTGCATCTCCCACAGCCACAAACTCTGCCACTTGATCTCCTTATGTTACGTACTCATTCTCTTCCCAATTCCACATCTGTGCAGACTTAGGCCAGTAGCGTTTGAATGTGGCG
>NZ_JBXAYI010000042.1:0-278 GCF_056782235.1 Dellaglioa sp. CoH-55-MRSF-7 | reverse complement strand
CCAACTCTGCCCTGCCCTCGTCAGAATTTAGGATAAGGTCCGCGCGATTCGGACTCACAAACGCCAGCAGCCCCAAATTCAAAAGGCGTTGGAACGAGAGATTGGTGCGAAGCAGATGGACGTACGGAGAAATGTCAACCGGAAGCCACGTCGCGGGAATCTTGACGACGGCGCGCTTTTTGTCGAGGTCATTCAGCTGAATCACGAGGTCCGCAAAACCAACGTTCTGGTGGTTTTTGGGCACGAAGTTCGATATGTGCGACAGATTGACCACATAG
>NZ_JBXAYI010000041.1:0-559 GCF_056782235.1 Dellaglioa sp. CoH-55-MRSF-7 | reverse complement strand
GCCATCGCGCAGCTGGTTCACGAACGATTGTGGCATCGAATCCAGATACCGCTGCGTGTATTCCGAAGCCGCGTGCAGGAACTGCTGCGTAGCCTGACTCGTTACCACTTCGACCTGTGGGTCGATACAGAAGAACGGCGATGGCAGAACGTTGCAGGACAACGCATCATGGATCAGCGTGTCCATGAACTGACGCGAACGCGGATCGAACACCATAGACCCACAGAAGAAGCCGTCCACAAGGTAAGCTGTACTAATCAACGGCAGCATTTGCCGGATATTGAGCCGAGCCAGCGTGTCGTGGAACGGTTGGAGTTCAGCTTCGGTCAGACCGCGTAGCTCCCAGTCGGAGAACGGAAAGCTCGAATGAATGTCCAAGGCAGAGCCCGCAGTGCTATCGAACAGATACATGTCGCGATAGAACAGCTTGAGCGTGCTGGTGTCAATCAGACTCGGGTCTGCTGGGAGAATACCGGTCATCATGTACTGGTAGTTCGACGACCAGAAGCCATTGACCGACATCGAGGGACCCCCTCCTATGCTGCCCATACTGCCACCC
>NZ_JBXAYI010000040.1:0-576 GCF_056782235.1 Dellaglioa sp. CoH-55-MRSF-7 | reverse complement strand
ACTTCGTATTATTCAGGAGTACAGGGCAACCGCGCTAGTATCAGTGCTGCTGAAATGGCAGCAACGCTACAGCGCGAGCGCGGGAACAACACAGGCGGCCAAACAGAAGTGACGCAGCCACAGGTGCGTGTGCGAGCCGACACAACTATGAGCGCGGCACCACCGCAAGCACGAGGCCAATCCGCTCAGCATGCACCCGGTTCACTTCAGGCACAAGAGGCCCATGATCAGGAAATCATTCGTGGTCGAAGAGGTGAACTAATAGCAGTAACCCAGTGAGGTTTCAATGATCACTCCATATACAGTACTCATACAGCGTGAGAGCGCGACGGACCCAATCTCGGTGTCCGCACCTATGCCCGAGACCTTTTCTATGGACTCGGGTGCTGCATACGAACAGCCTCTGCCACAGTCTTTGTCACCAACTAAGGCACTCGATACAGCCGCAGCTGCGGTTGGTGTGCGTCTTGCGGTTCAGGCCATGAGCGCGCAGCTATGGGCCGGTAATACCGAAACGAACTTGAGCCTAGAGCTTCAGTTCCATACGGAAACTGACCCCGTTACAGATGTTCGGAC
>NZ_JBXAYI010000039.1:0-578 GCF_056782235.1 Dellaglioa sp. CoH-55-MRSF-7 | reverse complement strand
GTCAGGCTCATCCCGTTCACGAGCTGATCGCGATGTCGGCTGCTCGTTGCGCCCGCGTCTCGTACCTGACGCATGACGGACAAAATCCTCTATTGGCCAAGGACCTTGAGTTGTATCGTCGTCTGGTCGAAAGTCGTCCGCTGCACGCCAGCCCTCTTGAACATCAGGCTATTGCAACTGCCTTCAACTATCCGTCGCAGAACCTGACTGGCGGCTGGATGCAGCATCGGACGTTGTTGGAAACCGCTGGCTCTATTGACGAGATGCACCGCCGAATGGGTGTGCTGTAGTATATTGTGTGCACGTTACCAGAAATTCCCAATTTAATACTAGCAATCGAGTGCTGGTTGTGTTATAGTATCAATAAGTATTGAATCGGAGGTTTTATGGGGCGTCCACGCGCAGCACTTGAAGATGTGCGCAGAATTTTTACGGACAGTGGACATACGCCAACGTTCACGGATGCTGATTATGTCAATTCTCAGTCACGTTTAAGCTATGTGTGCGGCAGTTGTGGTTCTGTCGGTGGCACTTCTGCCATGTCGATGCAGCGCTATGGTAGCACCAAGTGCAAAAAC
>NZ_JBXAYI010000038.1:0-594 GCF_056782235.1 Dellaglioa sp. CoH-55-MRSF-7 | reverse complement strand
ACTGCAAGCTCTACGCATGGGCTTATTTCAAGCACCGTCATGGTGGTGAAAAGCCTCGTGCCGCAGACTTCAAGATCACGATGGATGATGCACGTTTCTTGCGTCGTCTGAACTTGGGTCATCTGTCTCTCGAATACCCATCGTATGGTCTCAAGGAGTGGGGCGATCTGGTGTACAATGCGATGTGCGAGATCGAAAGGTCTGGCTATATCGGGAAATTCATGAACAAGAAGATGAAGTTTCTGATGCGCCCCGCCTTTGATTTGAAGCGCGACGATTTGAGGGGGGAGATGGTAACTGCCGCTTTCCGCGCCATTTATCTAAAGTTCCCACGTTTTGATTCCGTGCTCCACATTACGAACGTGGCTAAAACCACGATTAGTAATACTGGGAAGACCCTAATCACGTACCACACGAACCCCGCGCGCCAACGGCTTCAGGCTGGTGCCGAGAAAGGGCAGTTCGAGTCGCGGATCGTGAGTACCGAAGCTCTGTCGAATATGGAGGCACCAGACCAGTACATGAGTGGTCTGCGCGATGCGCTCACGACCCTTGTTCAGGTAGCGGAATCAGGCGGGATGCGCCCTGACGTAC
>NZ_JBXAYI010000037.1:0-602 GCF_056782235.1 Dellaglioa sp. CoH-55-MRSF-7 | reverse complement strand
CAGACGCCCTTGCGTGGACGGGGCCCTCCGCGTATGCGCAGGGGCGCGCTCAGGACCCCGAACTAGATCATCACGAAACGCCAGAACCAGAAGATGAAGGACCGATGAGTCTGGAGCGATTCATTGAGCACACCATACACCCGGGCCCGAAGCGTGCAGCTGAAATGGAGTGGTCAATTGCTGGTCTGGCAAACTGGCACAGCTCTTCGTCGCACGGTCACAGTGATGTGGCGCGGCTCATAACATGGCCGATCTATAATTACCTGAAGGATATGGGCTAATCTGCTTGAGTGGACACATCATTTCATATCGCGCCTTATCCGCAAATTTGCGAAGCGCCAGATGAAGAAATGGCTGACCAAGTTCTTGTGGCGGTTTATACGGTTTGCGGCGCGCGTTCTATGGGGTGCCGCTCGATGGTTGATGCGTAACATCTTCAAGACGCTTATCCGTCTTGTGGTGCGCCCCATGATCACGTTGGTGTTGGAAGCATTGGTTCTGAATCCTGCGGTGCTCGCTGGTCTGGCCGTTGCCGGTGGTCTAGGCGTCCTAGGCTATTTCGCATGGGACACGTTTTTCAAAGCATCGCCCATAGTAGATAC
>NZ_JBXAYI010000036.1:0-613 GCF_056782235.1 Dellaglioa sp. CoH-55-MRSF-7 | reverse complement strand
GCTCCTTGAGCTTGACCTTCATCTGCTCTTGATCCAGCTTAGACCAACGCCGAGTCGGCAGATCAAGCAGCTGCTTGGCTTGCTCGGCAGTCACCTTCATCAGCTTCTGGAGCATCGCATCTGGGTCCTTCGACTTCAGGGCCTTCATCAGGGAATCCAGATGATCAACCGCGTAGATCAGGAGTTCGGTGTACGCAATCGCCGCTTCCTGCTTCCGCACTCGATATGCCAACGACTTCAGTTCGAGTTCGACGCGCAGCTCCAACCACTTGGCCAGCAGTTCAGGGATACTCAGCGACAGGAAGTGAGTTTCGAAATCGAACTTGCCGTCCGTCTCCACGACCTCACGAAGCGTCACGTTGATCTTGAAACTGCGGTTCTGTAGCGTGGCCTTGCGAACTTTCTCCACCCACTTATCGAACTGCGCGTAGTTGTACGCACTCTTGCATTCGATGGTGTAGGTAGTGCTGCCCTTCGAGTTGTAGCAGCGTTGCGTCTCGTCAAACGTCCGGACCTTGGCCACGAACTTTTCGATGTTGGTGCCCGGGGCCCAGTCCGAGATCGTGATAGTTTTATGATCTCGATCGATGTTCATCATCGACTCGAACTGGAC
>NZ_JBXAYI010000035.1:0-628 GCF_056782235.1 Dellaglioa sp. CoH-55-MRSF-7 | reverse complement strand
AGATACATCTGTTCAAACCCGGGCCCCGGCAACTCGATGGATCACATACGATAAGTACGGGCACGTCGCAGCACGCCGTATGGAGCATATCCTAGCTGAACTCCGTGAGGCGTTCGTCGAACACGGTGTGAATGAGTATGAACTGGTCGTCAGTACCATTGATTGGAAAAGGGTAGACGTAGCGTGTAACATTCTGCTGATCGACGACGACATCGTGATTGATCGTGCGTACGGTTCAGCAGCGTGGGGCGGTTCTGACCATTCCGTCAAGTACGAGCTGCGCCGTGTACAGACAGAGGCCATTAGCGCGTCCGAGGCACGGGCCGCACAGGAAGAGGCGCGGGCGGTTCTCGCGGCTCGGGCACGGACCCATGTTGATAAGCTGATGCCTGCTGTCTATAACGCGATTCAAAAGAAAGTGAAACGCGGCCTGTATTCGGCACAGGTAGAAACGCTGTTGCCCGAGGGTTCTGTCGAGAGCAGGGAAGCCGCAGCCTACTTGGTGCGAATTCTTATTGATGCGGGTTACGCAGCCACCATCGAACCCATACGGGATTCTTCGTTCTTGGAGCCCACACCGAAGGGCTTCGCGCGATACTTGGTGAACGTACAGTGGGGCGCAGAAGGC
>NZ_JBXAYI010000034.1:0-644 GCF_056782235.1 Dellaglioa sp. CoH-55-MRSF-7 | reverse complement strand
ACCTCGTTTCATGGTCGGTCCCGATGGCTCCGATCCCAATGACTTCGTTTCGTCGTTTGTGGCGTTCGGCCGTGAATACGGGTTGACCGATGCGCAGATTGCTGGGGCCTTGGGCTCGGTCCAGCAAGAATCGCAGTTCGACGTGCATGCCCGCAACCCGTACTCTGGAGCACGCGGCGTCGCCCAGTGGCTGAGCGCGGACCGCATTCGTGAATTGCGCCAGTTCCGGAAGAAGAATCCGAGCATGACCGAGGTGCAGGTTCAGGCAGCATTCCACTGGTACGAGATGGAAAAGATGGGTCTGATGGATCGCTTCCGTAAGATGCGGACGGTGGCGCAGGCCGCAGTTTTTCACCGCAAGTACTACGAGCGCCCGGGCGAGAGCGAAGCGGAAGATCGAAAAAGAATTCGCTACGGACTAGAACAGTATGCTAAACTGCGGTCTGACGCAGGATAAAGGAGAAATGATGAGCACGAGCACCATCGAAATTCGTCGTGAACTGTTGCGTGGCGCAATCGCGAAATTGCGCTTGGGTCGAACCCTATACATCTGCAACGGCATTGAGAAAACGTTGGATGAAATGCGCCCATTTTCTGATCGTGAAGTGAAGCGCACGTATTACCAACAGTCTTTGGCTCTGAAG
>NZ_JBXAYI010000033.1:0-656 GCF_056782235.1 Dellaglioa sp. CoH-55-MRSF-7 | reverse complement strand
CATTCAGGCCCAATAACGTGGCGCAGCACTGGAATGCGGCTGCTGAGCAGTATTCGGTAGAAATGGTCCAACGCCTGTGGGAAACTTTCCTCATGGGATGGTATTCGAAAATGGTGGACGATCTGGTAAAGGAAATCAAATGTACTACAGCGCAACAGAACGGCTGATCCGTGACTATGTGATCAGCCTTTTGCAGAATGATTCGGCCGCCGCGTCCGAAATCACAAGCAAGATGACGGAACACGTGATGACCGAAATGCGTGACGATGAAGAAGTGATTGCCGCAATCGTCGCGGCAGCTACCTCGCGTATGGTGCGGCCATGAGCGCAACGCCAAAGTTCCCGATTTACCAAAAACGCGAATTTCGGTGCGGCAATCATCACGAGGAAGAGTACCTGATGATAGCTCCGAACTACCGCCTACGTGTGTCGTTGGTGTGGGAGCCGAAGCCAAATGCTCTGCTGCACGTCAGTCATGAAGCTTACGATCCGGGGCACGGCATAGACCCCGAACTTCTGACGCTTTGTAAAAAAGAAGACTATACGTGCTCCGAACAAGAGTTCAACGGGGCGCTTAGGGTTGCGCGTGGCCGCATCGACGCGTTTATCAACGCTAATCGTGGAGAACCCGCGCAATGAGCACAAACCAGAAGCAA
>NZ_JBXAYI010000032.1:419-664 GCF_056782235.1 Dellaglioa sp. CoH-55-MRSF-7 | reverse complement strand
GACATGGAAGAGTTGCGTAGCGATATTGAGGCCGAATTCGAAATCGATGCGGGGAGCCCGGTAACGGACCCGTGGACCACGATGCGTGATATCGTGGAAGCTGTGGTGCGCGGTATCGCGGCGCAAGAAGCGGACGAAGAAGCCGACGAGCAGCTTCTGGCCGCGATTCAGAAAGTAGCGGCCGAAGCTACCGGAATCCAGATCAAGTGCGCCATGAAACGCAGTCTCCCGCTCGCAGGCCTCGG
>NZ_JBXAYI010000032.1:0-400 GCF_056782235.1 Dellaglioa sp. CoH-55-MRSF-7 | reverse complement strand
ATCGTGCGGCTCGCGATGGAGCGCGAAATCGTGAAAGGACCTGTGGTAATCTCGAACGGCGCGTACGCAGGTGTTCGCTTGGTGGAAATGGGGCTGAAGCTTCTGCGTGCGCGTACCGCTCTTTGTGAAGCAATCAACCAGAAATATCGCATCACCATGTATCCGTCCGAATTCATCAGTCTTGAGACGATTGGTGATCTTGCGAATCAGGTGATCCAACACGTGGAGGGCAAGGAATTGTGTTCGCAGGCGTAATTGTGGGTGCTCTTAACGGCCTTATCAGCGGGATCGTCGGGGCATTTGTTATGGGTCTGGGTCTAGGTATTGGTGCCACGCTGCTCGCGCAATGGCTGCTGAACCATGTGCAGGTGCTTGTGCATTGAACGAGACGCCTGTGCAT
>NZ_JBXAYI010000031.1:0-676 GCF_056782235.1 Dellaglioa sp. CoH-55-MRSF-7 | reverse complement strand
CGATCTGCTGTCGAATCCGTTCCTGAGCCCGCTGTCTCCGATCAGCCCGATCTCGGTGTGGGGTGACACCAGCTCTTCGTTCAGTGGCAGCAGCTATGCGTCGAGCGATTCCGGTTCGAGTTCGGTATCGGACACGTGTTCCAGCTCTTCGCATTCGTCGTACTCGGATTCGAGTTCAAGCAGCTACGATTCGTCCTCCAGTTCTTCGTTCGACTGCGGGTCGAGCAGCAGCGGGAGCGACTGGTGAGCAATATCTATCGAGATGAGCTGGACAGCATCCAGCAGGCACAGGAACGGCTGCGCACACGCCTGCGACTTCTACAGGAAAGCTGCCCACACACGAATGCCGAGAAGAAGTACGACGGCAGCACCGGTAACTGGTGCAAGGCTGATGATTGCTACTGGATCGACTTTCACTGTCCCGATTGCGATAAACGCTGGAGAATTGATCAATGAAGACGCTGGTAGACCTGCTGATGGAACAAGAACGGCTGCTGGATGGGCCTGATGCTCGCGACCTGCTGGAATTCACAGACAAGCTGTTGACCGAAATCCGGGAACGCGATCGTGTCATCAGCGAGCTTAAAACACAGCTGACGGTGGCCGAGGCCCGGGCCGGTGGCGCGATTTCGCTAGCCTCGTGGCAGACAGCTGTGGAACACGCGCGAGCAACAGG
>NZ_JBXAYI010000030.1:0-712 GCF_056782235.1 Dellaglioa sp. CoH-55-MRSF-7 | reverse complement strand
CGCGTGTGCTGAATTATGTTTTGAAGCATGTGCTACTCCTTATTTAACAATCTTGTTTAGTACTCGGCGTCGTACATCTACGATCTTCTCGCGCATGCTTTGTTCAACGTCCAGACTCTCTACCCACACATCGAAGAAGTCATCGACGCGAACAACCAATTCCTCAGCATTGCTCAAGTCCTCGGTGAGAACAGCGCGCAAGTCTTCCTTGGACCGGAAGTTCTTGATGAGCACAATGTTTGAGAACGCTGAGTAGTCCGATGCATTTACGTCTGCACCGTCCTGAATCACTAGCTTTACCAGATTTTTCTTTCCGCGTGGAATGCTCTCAAGATCGGCACGTGAGGACAGCACCACCGTATGTAGCTTGTACACTGGGTCGTGGTTTATGAACTCTATCTCGTGGTCTGCAACGCTGTTAAACTGGATATGTGCAAAGTACTTTGGAAGCTGTTCCCCAAAATTATTTTGGTACAGTGTGCCCGGAAAGTAAGTGTTTCGAACCTTGTGTCCTGTATGCAGGTGACCACCAACGGCCACCGCCTTCGACCGGTTCATACCTTCCTTCTTGACGGTGCGACCCGAATCAGATTTCGATCCGTACACTTCATTGTGGAAGATGTTTAGCGCGCGATCCGAGAAGTCTAGATGTGGATATGGCAAGAACCTGACTGGTGCCCTATCTATTTTCACATCTGTAGGATGCGTGTAG
>NZ_JBXAYI010000029.1:0-735 GCF_056782235.1 Dellaglioa sp. CoH-55-MRSF-7 | reverse complement strand
CTGTTAATCCGTGGGTCGCTGGTTCGATCCCAGCCACCGGAGCCAAACATGCGCGGGTAGCTCAGTTGGTAGAGCACCGGACTGAAAATCCGGGTGTCGCTGGTTCGAGTCCAGCCCTGCGCACCAACGTTGTGACCTCGTAAAAATCGTAGGAGGGGCTGATTACCCCGACCGCAATTTGTGTCCCGGGCTCGGCCTGTGTGTCGCTAGTGTAGATTTTCCACGTGTTGAGGTCAACTAATCAATTGGGGACTAGCCAAGTCAGGTCCAAGGCACTGGGTTTTGATCCCAGCATTCACAGGTTCGAATCCTGTGTCCCCTACCACAGGTGTTTAGTTCAGCTGGTAGAACGGCGGCCTCCAAAGCCGTTGGTCGGGAGTTCGAATCTCTCAGCACCTGCCATATTCAGTCAGTAGAACTGACCAGCTACTGATTCGGGTTCGCCCGAGATTCATGCACGACGGTATTGCACATGCCGCGCAGTCTGGTTACCTGCACTCCTTTTGCTCGGTGTCGGCCCGGGTTAATGTGCAGAGCCGAAGATGTTTGGTTGATTTGGTGTTGGGCAAGTAAATAGAGGGTGGATAGTTGGCGCTATCCACCCTTTTGTTTTTGCTGCGGAGGAATCGTGCGGGACATACTGGTGATTGCGATCATGCTGCTTGGTTGCGTAACTCTAAGAATTCAATTGGTCGCACACGATGTTGCTCCCGCGTTGTCCAACCTGATCATGAG
>NZ_JBXAYI010000028.1:0-753 GCF_056782235.1 Dellaglioa sp. CoH-55-MRSF-7 | reverse complement strand
CGCGTCCAAACCAGTAATAAACCATATTAATTAACGGGAGGCTCAGTCATGACGCAAGTAAACGCAAATGCCGTGGCTGAGTCTATTCTGACTCAGCAGAATTCAGCTGCTAATGCAAATGCTATAGCGGAAACTCTGCTACTTACACAGGCTACTTTAGTCAAAGCCAATGCAGTAGCAGAAACCTTGCTCACGGTTGCGCCGAAAAACATACAAGACACGTATGTTCAGATGGAAATAATTTCAGGCGGTTTGATTCCGGCGAATGACTATGGAGTTAAGCTTGAGGTGATTGCAGGGCTTCCATATGACACACAGGATGGATATGTGACGCTAGAGATTATAGCGCAAACCACGCTGACGCCAGCAAAACCGATGACAACAATAACTTGGTTTACCCCATCGTGAGGATGTTATGATTCTGACTTTGAATGACTCTACAAAAACTGCAAGTATACAAGATTGGGATCAATCGGATTGGGACCTACAGAAAGATACCATACCGTGGGACTATACAATAGAGTTCGATCCCATGATAGACGGTGGCATACTAGACACCATTCGAAACGACAGAGAAGTGCATTACGATCAACGAACCATCTATATACAAGAATGGATCGGCAACACGATGATCGTTCGACCACAGATCATATACGTACAGCAGCTTTTGCCCTTGGCTTCAGACCCGTCGGCACCGTCTGGCACGTAATTAGAGGATTCAAAAATGGCACTCTTGTTCAGCGAGGGCTGGGA
>NZ_JBXAYI010000027.1:250-765 GCF_056782235.1 Dellaglioa sp. CoH-55-MRSF-7 | reverse complement strand
AAAACGGGGCTGCTGGGCATTGTAACACACCCTTTACGGGCGGCCGTCTTAACATGAGGCTGTCTCCTTATACGGGCGACCGTCTTAACATGGCGGGTACCGATCGGGGATGCTCCTTCGGAGCCGGATGTTACAACACCCATCCATATAGTCTTTTAAGGGCGACCGTCTTAACATGGGAAAGGGGAGGGTTCGGGAGGGCGCAGCCCTTCCGGTGGGATGAGCGCAGCGAATCCCTCACCTGACAATTCAGCAGGGGACGCTGATCACCTGTGGAATGCGTGTCGCTACGCTCCACGCTGCCCACTTCGAGGCTGCGCCTCTCGTGGTAGTAAATTGTATGGTCCATCTTCTTTATAAAAGGGGAAATCGTGCCCATACATGTAGTCGATTGAGCCCCATTTTTGGCCCGTTTTGTTACCATTCTCAAGCACCCTGTTTGTATGCGCCGGAAAACGCCCCTAGGAAAATCAACTTTCCGTGCCCATACAGTTGAAAATACGATTCCGCTAGGT
>NZ_JBXAYI010000027.1:0-240 GCF_056782235.1 Dellaglioa sp. CoH-55-MRSF-7 | reverse complement strand
CAGCAGGGGACGCTGATCACCTGTGGAATGCGTGTCGCTACGCTCCACGCTGCCACGTCGCTACGCTCCGTGGGCGCTGCGCGCTACAATCACGGGCGCAGCCCGTTCCGCTGCGTAATAACGCCACCCATAGAGGGAGGACCTGAATCGTAATAACACCAAAATACGTGTTTTTCTACTGTTCAAACAATTTCCATTATATTTCACTGGAATCGATGTTAAAAAGCCCCGCCTGAGGTG
>NZ_JBXAYI010000026.1:0-787 GCF_056782235.1 Dellaglioa sp. CoH-55-MRSF-7 | reverse complement strand
CGACCCCCACTGCGGGAATTTCTTCAGGTAGTACGAACTCTGGTCCTTCGAATGGCCGATGAGGACTACCTCCACTTCGGTGACGAGACCGGTGGAATGAAGCGCATCCATCTCCAGCGCGCGCTTCGCGAAATCGACGCGACGCTGGACTTCAGCCATCCATTTGAAGTCGTTGTCATGCAGGTGATCGTTGAGCGTTTCGAGTTCGAGGAAGCCCTTTTCAATGGCTTCCGGATTCACAGCCTCGATCATTTGGGCAACCTCGTGCGCCGTCCAAGGATTCTTGACGGTACGCGGACGATTAGCCGAACCAACGAGCACGAGCGTGCGATCGGCCTGCATGATCGCAGCATCGATTACCTGCTGGTGACCGACGTGAAATGGGCGGAAACGACCGATGAATACTGCGAGCTTCTTGACTTGCTTTTCCATTTTGCAACTCCTGTTGCTGAACATTGTAAAACGCGGGCTCCTGCCCACGGTACTATTTACTACGAAATGCCGAATTACTGGCGCTTGGTCAAACGATCAAGCTCCTGAAGATTTGCCTTCAGTGCAGCCTGAATAACAGCCAACCGGCGATTGCCCTCGATCATGTCTTCCACGAAATACCAAGGGGCGCTCTTCGCTTTGTTGATAACATCGACTTGTGCGTTCACCACCGCGATCTGCGCTGCCTCATCGATTCGGAGCTTCCGGATACGGCGGCGCAGTGCCGCGACTTTGAAATGCTTGGTGACTTTTTCGAACATGGGAACCTCCAATAATTTAGTGATTCCCATTATAC
>NZ_JBXAYI010000025.1:0-795 GCF_056782235.1 Dellaglioa sp. CoH-55-MRSF-7 | reverse complement strand
ATCTGAGCCATGCGCTCTTGCTTATCTGCCGGAAACGCATCGAACGATGTGGTCTTCGACTGAGGTACGTAGTTTTTTGTGTCGATCATTGTGATTATCCTAGGATGCTATCGAGAGCACCCCCAGGCGAGTTGATAGCGGTCTGCGAAACGGTGTTCACCACTCCGTTGACCAAACTTTGACCAGCGTTGAACACCACCTCACTGATTAGGTCAGACGAGACGTTTGCCAGATTTATGAATACGTCACCGACTGAGAACGTTACGCGGTTGACGATCCGTGTACTTGCTCCGGACTCCAAAGTATATTGCTCGACCGTCATGGGCCAACACTCAACATATTCAATGACGGCAACCACGGAGTTAGTCACGTCCAACAGATACACGAAGATTGGCTTCTTGTAGTCCGACGGGCGTCCCCAACCACCGCCCATCGTGGCAGCTGCCGTGGCACCAAATGGCGTGAGAATCGTATTGTTCCACGCCTGTAGGTACTTGAATGCTTGGTTGGAAGAGTCCGAATAGATATCGAGACGCAGGTTATCTACGCTGTACTTCGATGGGTACTTACGATCACGACCTTCGCGAAAGATCGTTACTTGATCGTAGACCCGGAGTGGGCATGTAGCACCTTCCACGAAATACCACGGAAGTTGCGCTGAGCTGCTCGTGCTGACCGCACCGCCCATGCTCGACTTCAACACGTCACCTAGCGCGGCCCCAACATTCGATAGAATGGAGCCCGATGTTGGAGATGGTGTTTGCGTAGAACCTGGACCAACGATAGGTAGTTGGC
>NZ_JBXAYI010000024.1:0-801 GCF_056782235.1 Dellaglioa sp. CoH-55-MRSF-7 | reverse complement strand
TCTCAGATGGGCTCTGTGTGAACGTTCCTTTCGGAATTTCGGAGCCTGCACGTCGGCCTTTGCCGCGATAGCTGTCTTCCATGCGCTTTTGCCACGTACGATCCTGATCCTGTTTAGGTGGATCGGTGACCTGATGCTCGGCCAGCAACCGATGTGCTGCGTCCATATCTCTTCCTTATAGTTACCCTACACTATAAAATTGGCCTCAATTCAGCGTACCCACAGTGGTGAATCCGATGTTAGCTAGCGAGGGGTCGGGTGTGTTTGGCCCGTCCACTTCTAGAATATCACCCACGGCAAAGGACACCGGAACCGATGATCCAAGAAGTGCAGTAGTAGACCCAATGGCAAATGTGGCTACCCCTATCTGAGTCCCGTTCTTCTTGATGATGAACACCGAGTTATTGGCAGCTGGACTCAGGGCCTTGACATTAGAACCCGGAAGGCTTACAGGTATAGTGAATGCGGCAGCTGCACAGTGCACCATAAGAACTTCATTGGGCACGTTTGTTGTGCCTTCAACAAATAGCGACACTGCGTACGTCTTCATTGGTGCCTGTAGCGGTACACCAGACGATGGCCATGCCGTTGTTTTAGGACCCCATAGCACCGAAGTATCGGTCTGCAAATAGAAGTCGCCGGGTGCGCCGAGTGTGTTTGACGGAGCACCAGTCCCGTTCCATATAGTGTTGCCATTCGCGCCCGGCGCACCCGCTATACCAGCATCACCTTTAGGACCTTGCGGACCCGTAGCGCCCGCGGCACCTGCGGCTCCAGCGACGCCTTGGGGACCTGCTATGT
>NZ_JBXAYI010000023.1:0-870 GCF_056782235.1 Dellaglioa sp. CoH-55-MRSF-7 | reverse complement strand
GCGACCGGGACTCAACCCAGATACCGCCAACTGCGTAGCAGTTCCACCAGCTGATCCCGAAGTTCAGGGCCAACATCAAGGCAATCATCAACATTTAAACCTCCTTTCGAAGTGTGGGTTTGCTGTACACAAACGCGTGCTCTGCAACGCCCGGTCGGTATTCAGGGTAGACGTTGATAGTCGCGGCAAGCTTCCCGTTCTGGAGCTTTGCCGCATCCAGATCATTTACGTAGCCAACGACCGCTGCGCCCCCGAAATAGGTAGCGCCATCGATCGCCGCTTTCAGCGTCTTGTGCCGTGCATCGAGATCACGCAAGCGCAAGAATTCCCGGAACCCAGCAGCCACATCGTAGAAACCGGCAGCGATAAACGCGTTCTCCAGCGAATCGTACGCATCAGCTTTCTGATGTTTCAGACTCGTGCATTCTTTTTTGAGAACCTCCAGCATCTCTGCTAGCTGCTCATCAGTTTGTTCCAGCATCAATCCTCCTTATAGATCGGGTCATGGGAACGGTCCCGAGCGCCCCGTACCAGTGCTATGCCGATCATCATTTTACACAAGCCGAATGCGATTAGCAAGACCGCGATAATGGCACCTGTCCTCATTTCAGGAAACGAACTTCCACTTGATGATCGGAGGTAGCGCCGACAGAGCTGACGACAAATGCGCCGATATGTCCGTCGCGCATGAGCTTGTCCTGCACGGATTCCTCGACGTAGCCCCGCGTGATATAGTTCACGATCCTTTCTGCCCCCTGCTTCGGAGGTGACGCTTCCTGCTTTAGTCGCTGAAACGCGTGGAGCGCTTCGCTCAACGTACCATAGCCCATACTGTCAGCCAGAGACGAAGCCAAATCGTAAGCATCGGCC
>NZ_JBXAYI010000022.1:638-886 GCF_056782235.1 Dellaglioa sp. CoH-55-MRSF-7 | reverse complement strand
ATCACCGAGCGCTACCAAAAACTGACTATCGTTCCACTGACGCTAGATCGCGAAATGCCGTCTAAGCATCAGCTGGCCAAGGGTCTATTGATCCCCGACACTGAGTTGGTGGGACTCAAGGAAAAGATGGCTGAGCTGAACATGACGACAGCTCAGCTCCACGACATAGTGCGCGCCATTAGACATCCGGACAGCCGCAAGGGAGTGCTTACTAAAACCCATAAAACAATGCTTGAACACATACGCGG
>NZ_JBXAYI010000022.1:0-628 GCF_056782235.1 Dellaglioa sp. CoH-55-MRSF-7 | reverse complement strand
ATTATGGATTGGATGATAAAGTCCAGTCACAAGATCGCTAAGGCGTGGATGGCTCGGTTCAAGGCCACGGATAAAAACGGAGTTCCGCAACCCGGCGTCATGATCGTGAACAACAAATATGTGGATTATCCACTTCAGCGGGAAGTATTTCAGTCTCTGAACGTGGGTAAAGTGGAAGGTCGCAACGAATTCATGCACTCTAATGTGGTGGCGTTCTTGGCTGCAACCAATCCGAGACCAGATATCGCACGGCTCTTGAACGCTATACTGCCCGAGTACGATGCTCACGAAGATTATGTTGTGGATAAGGCTATCCAGTCAATCGGGCGCGGTAACATCAGGAACCACAATTCAGACAAAAAGATGTTGGCCATTGTCTCAACTGTGGGGTTGGCCGAAAAGATTCAAGCGCGTATGAGTCATTATCCCCGCATCCGTCTGACAGATACAGAGGAACTGGGCAACATGCAGCGCTGGTCCTACAATCAGGCCGGCGCAAAAACTCGCGAAGCAAGCGGTGTGCACAGACGTGACAGATTCGACGCAAAACTAGGAGATAATAAAAAGCTGTACAGTTCCCTCAGTATGCAAATTTCACGGCTGAAGAAAAAGCTGGCGCTCGATCCTG
>NZ_JBXAYI010000021.1:0-940 GCF_056782235.1 Dellaglioa sp. CoH-55-MRSF-7 | reverse complement strand
GTATATGACGCAAGTAAATACCATATCTGGGGTCGCGATTCGCATGATGGGTTCGGCTTGCTGGCCACGATCAATGCTGGCCAGCCCCTGACGTGGACGGACGACGGCTCGGTTACTCCGGTCCCTCCGCTTCCTGCGTCGGGCAACTGGCCGATTCGTTACAACTCGATCGATCCGGCAGTCGGCGGCTCGCTGACAGTCAACGTGTTCTACGCGGAACGCCAGCAACGCATCGACACAAATCCGACCCGCCTGCAAATTGGGTAAAACATGAGTACGCCATATCAAGAAATCTATAAGTATCAGGTGGATTGGCCCTCGACGGACTCAACAGAAAACAGGCGTCTTGGGTATCGCTACCCGCGCAGTATTCTGCTGCCTCCATATCTAGCGGCTAATCCATACTACGTGGATTACACAAATGCCATCGACAATGTGTTCGAGGGACAAGTCGATATCAAGACCGAGATTTTGCAGAATCTGCGTAACATGTGGGTGACTAATCCCCCGCTCGAACAGCAGATTGCGGATCAAGTGTCTGGCACCGGTACCGATCCAGTGACGGGTCTTCCGTTCATGGGCGGCCATCTGATTGATTTTGATCAGTGGTCGCAGCCTGAGCGTGACATTCTGGCAAAGCAGGTGAATGCACTTGGGATGAAGCTAGCAAACGCAGGTGTCCTAACTGACGACAGCTACCAAGCCATATCGCGATGGGTTGGCATGTATTGGTACGGTAAGGGAACGCGGTCATTCATCGACTTCATCAACTACTGCTTGTCATCGTTCTTGGACGTGAAACCAATGTGGACGCAGGACTATGTGCACTTCTACAGAACCGGGGATTCACGTATAGGAACTCCCATATGGCAAGGCGGTACGTGGTACCCGACCACGCACGTACAGCTCATTGCAAAGGGCGGTTTGGGTGATCTAGATA
>NZ_JBXAYI010000020.1:569-943 GCF_056782235.1 Dellaglioa sp. CoH-55-MRSF-7 | reverse complement strand
GATCACGAGCGTGAGCATGAAATCACGGTTCAGGCGTGCGTATTCCTGCGCCCACGACATGGCTTCAACGTAGGCATCAAACGAATCGGTGCCCTCATCGAACCACGCAAGGTCCTTGTCTGCAAGCTGAATACCGCGCACCGAGATTTCGCGAGCTGCCATCTCCGTCGCGCACTCACCGATCGTCTTGCCCACATGACGCGAGTCTGCATTGAGCATAAACCCTACATCCTGTTCCGTATCCAGACACAGCTCGATGAAGTGGTTGCCCCCACCCAGCGTCCCCATCTGCTGTTCCATGCGCTTCACGTCGTATTTGCCAACGTGATCCATGATACGCAGGCCCGAAAAGCGNGAGAACAGCTCATCACGCT
>NZ_JBXAYI010000020.1:0-559 GCF_056782235.1 Dellaglioa sp. CoH-55-MRSF-7 | reverse complement strand
CAACCGGCACGTCACGCTCGACTTGGGCGCGCACATCTTTCAGCGAATCCGGCAGCTGGTTGGCCTTGAGGCTGGTCTTAACCGCCACCATGCCACACCCGATATCGACGCCGACCGCTGCTGGAATAACTGCTGCGTTCAGCGGGATCACGGAACCGACCGTCGCGCCCATGCCTGCGTGCACATCCGGCATGATTGCAACGGGACCCGCCAAGATCGGCAGGTTCGAGATATTCGTGATTTGCTTGAGTGCCTCCTGTTCGACTTCCATGTCACCGGTGAAGAAGCGAGCCTTTCCACCCAGCATCTGGCCGTACAGTTCGTTTTGTTTCATACATCCTCCTTATTTGATCAACGGAGGAATTGTAGCGTGGCGCGAAGCGCCTGTCTATCATTTTCCCACATCGGCAGATTCATAAAATGCAGAGGGTCCGCCTCAGCAAACGTGTAGATGTGTGACCACACCAGACCATGACACTTCTCAGGCTCAGCGTTCCGTACTTCGCCTGCAAACGCGTATGCTCGGAAATAGAGCATGAGAAGAGGATCACCGTTACCC
>NZ_JBXAYI010000019.1:0-1004 GCF_056782235.1 Dellaglioa sp. CoH-55-MRSF-7 | reverse complement strand
GAACGGACTGTCCTTCATGTTTCCGATCCACGGAACTTCACCCTGATCAGTTTCGTATAGACCCGGAACTTTAGCCTGTACACGGCTCATCCCAGTGGTGTCATTATTGGCGGTGACCGTTCCCAAGTAGTACGAATTACCGTAGTTTTCGGTGGCCGCCACGCTAGCATTCTGTGTCTTGAATCCCATGATTAACCCTGCGTATACTGACTATCGGTACCAACACGGGTGCCCAATATCTTTTCGGCATAGGTGCCACCGGTTATGTAAATGGCACGCCCAACTACTGCACATGTGCCTGCGTACGCCTTATCAGTAAGGCTGTACTCCTGATCAACTATGAAGGACATAGTATCGAGCGGTTGGAACTGTGTAGGACTCTGAACCAAAAATTCTACGTCCAGCGAGTATAGGTTTGCGTACCGAAGATTCTGATACAGGGCCTGCTCATAGTTGGCATGTGTATTACCAACGTCTATACCACTGAATGTCTGATATCCGCGTACCACCTTCTCTTTAACCGATAGGTTATATAGCGGAGCGCTGGCATCAGGTCTGAATTCGAGCGTGTTTATCTGGGTGCTCGGAACGTCAGTGATCAACGATTGGGAATACCTACTATTCTGATAGCCAGTCATCTTGTTGTTCATGCCGGACCGGGCTATGGGCCTATAGTCCATAGCGGTAAACACTCCGGACATAAACTGACCGAGCACAAGGCGCTGTGAGGGCTGTGGCGGCGGCAGCGTGATAACCCCTGAGTCGAAGAACAGATATTTGCCAATCCTGATCGAGACGCGGTTCTTAAGCTTCGTGTTCCAGTAGGCAGCAGTACCCATGCTCGGGTTTACCGTGGCATCTGCCGGTACCGTATTGTTGGCTCCATCATTCGAGTTCTGCGACGTGTTGGTCAGCGACCCTGCCTTTGGCGTTATGCCTACAGCCCTCAGGAAATTGGTTACGTTATCACTGCCAAGCACACCATTGACGACTGACCCAATAGA
>NZ_JBXAYI010000018.1:0-1278 GCF_056782235.1 Dellaglioa sp. CoH-55-MRSF-7 | reverse complement strand
GAACTCGGTGGCTTCGGCCACGAGCATGGCCTCGAACTCGGGCCCGGCGCGATCGTCCGAGGGCTTCGCCTTGTCCTGAGACGTGAACGTGGCTTTGCTCAGGTACATGTTCACGAGACCTACCAGACCTTCTTTCAGGTCAGCTTCCCGGAACACCGGAACCTGCTTGCCAGCAACCTTTTTGGTTTTGATCCAAGGTTTGAGCGCCGTGTACAAGGCACCTGACACAGAATCAACGTGCTTACCGCCGCTCGACTGGCCCAGACCGTTCGTGTAGCCCTTGACCTGATAACCATCGGCGTTTGTGAACGCGACGATAACGTCGGCCAGCTCGGACTTATAGACGAACATCTCCTTCTCGCCCGAGCACCCGATCTTCTCCATCATCTTCTCGATGAGTTCTACAGGGCCGCGCTTACTGAAGAACTCCTTAGTCACCTTAGGACTACTGATGGTGACCTTGAATCCGGGAGTGAGGTAGGCTGCGAGTTCAGCCCATTCGATAGCGACGGACGCCGGGAACGACTTAGCGCTGAAGATTGAGGTACTGGGTACGACCCGGATCAGGGTGCCACGTTCCGGAGTCTTACCATCCCAACGCTTTGGGCCTTTCTTCATCTTCGTGACTTCGGTCACGAGGTGGCCATTCTCGAATGCGACGTAGTACCATGCGCCTTCGAACATCGTCCACACTTCCATCGAATCGGAAAGAGCGTTCGTGGCCTTAACACCAACACCGTGAGTGCCGCGCGCTGCTGCGTAAGCCGCACTACCCGAAAACTTGCCAGATGTGTGCAGCTCCGAGAAGATGGCCTGCATTGTCGGGGTCTTCACCACAACATCCTTGCCATTGATCTTCACGGTGTGTTTCTTGATACCCTGTGGGATACCATTTGCATCATCCTGCACCCAGTAGGTGCCGGAATCAGCGTACAGCTGAACCGAGGTGCCGCGACCAGCAATGTGTTCGTCCACTGCGTTGTCCAACATTTCTCGGATCACTACCCAGAGTCCCGAGGCGTCGGTGCCACCGATGTACATACCGGGGTTAGACTGGATCGACTCGGGGAACCGCAGAGTCTTCACATCATCACTTACAAACTTCTTAGTTGCCATTTCAGGCTTCTACCTCAAGGTTACTGGGATTGAACTGCAAAACCGTCATCAGCTGTGTGACGACAGGGAGTACATTCGACACGTCCGCGTAACGGCAACGTGTCGAATACGTGGGAACGTATTCTCCACCCTTCTTGATCTCGATCACGGTATGAACATATC
>NZ_JBXAYI010000017.1:0-1430 GCF_056782235.1 Dellaglioa sp. CoH-55-MRSF-7 | reverse complement strand
TGAAGTGAACCCCAAAAGTTGGAGTAAATATTAAGCGATCATCTGGTCGGTATGTTTTCGATATTCAATCGGAGACATACCGGCCAGTTTTATTTTAATTCTTTTATGATTGTAATAATCAATATAATTTTTTATGGCTACTTTTAAAGCTTCGTATGTCGCATAATCGTGATTATGAACTGTCCCAACTTTTAAAATATGAAAGAAGCTTTCAGCACATGCATTATCTAAACAAGTCGCTTTGCGACTCATACTTTGAAAAATTTTTGCTGATTTGATAATCTCTGTATAACGGCTGTTCTGATATTGAAATCCTTGATCAGAGTGAACTGTCATTCGATAACTGAGATTTGAACGTTTATTGATTAACCGTTTTAGTGGTTCTGTCACAAACTCCACCGTTGGGTGGAGGCTAATTGACCATTGAAGGACTTCACTATTAAATAAATCAATATATGCCGTAAAATAAGCTCTTTCATTTGTACTTTTATTTCCCCATCGTAGTTCAGTGACATCAGTTACTATTTTTTGATAGGATCTATCAGTCTTAAAACGTCGGTTTAAAAGATTGGAAGCTATTTTACCAACAGTTCCTTTATATGAATTATATCTTTTCGTTTTTCGTTCGTAAGCGTGACATAGGAGTTTGTTTTCTCGCATTATTCTCAACACGGTTTTGTGATTGATTTTAATGCCTATGTTACGTAACTCACTTGTTACGGGACGATACCCATAATCAGAATGCCCTTCACAAATTGTTTTAATCGTTTCAATCAGTTCTTTTGAATCTTGTTGGTACTCTCGTTTACAAGCATCATGGTAGCTACTGCTGGACATCAGTCCAGCTTTTAATACGGTTGCCAACTTAATCTGTAATTCACACCTTAACTCAGTGATTATCTGGGCTTTTTCTTGGTTTTTAATCTTTGTTTTTTCTGTATTAAGGCGTCCAATTTTTCCAAGTACGCTACCCGTGCCCTTAGAAAGTCATTTTCTTCTTGTAATTGTTTTGAAGTTTTTGGATTTTTTGATTTAGTCATTTTAGGCAGTTTTCCTTTTGAAGTTTTTAAGCGACCTTGTACCAGTTTCTTTTCCCAGTCCCAAATCACGACAGGATTCTTAATTTTAAAATGACGTGCTGTAACCGGAAAAGAAGCCCTATGTTTTAATCGCCAGTGAATGACCTTCATTTTATAGGAATAATCATAAAATGTCTTCCCTAAATTATTTTCTAAGCCTTGAATCCCAAACATTTTAAAATGATCCAACCATTGATAAATAGTTGCAGATCCCTTGATTCCATACTTCTTCATTAGTAAACCGGCTGGTTTACCTTTCAAATATTCTTTTAGAACTTTTTTCTTTATTTCAACTGTGAACATAGTAAAACCCCCTGAGTTAGATTTCTCCAACTCAGGGGGTTCACTTCA
>NZ_JBXAYI010000016.1:0-1690 GCF_056782235.1 Dellaglioa sp. CoH-55-MRSF-7 | reverse complement strand
TGTACTAGGCCCTGTCAAGTTGACGGATGAAATAATATAAAATTTAATATGTTTCTAAATGGCTTTATCCCAGTATTCATCTGGGGTAAGGCCATTTCTTTGTGTTGAGCGATTGTAATGATTAAAATATTCAATTCCTGCTTCAACCAATTTCATAAGTTCTTGATAGGTCTTTGGCAGTGGCTGACGTGCCATCCATCGATTTTTAAATTCATTCCACCAACGCTCCATTGGAGCGTTATCGTATGGCGTTCCTGGTCGGGACATACTTCTAGTTACTTCATATCGATCAAGAGAACGATTAAATAGTTTTGAGGTATAAGCTGAACCGCGATCGGTGTGCACCATGGGGTGTACACTACCAGCACCTGAAAAGGCCTGCTGAAATACCTGGATTTCTGCTTCACTAGTTTCTGTAGGACTTAGATTATAGGCTAAAAGTCGCCGACCATAAAGATCTAAAACACCACTTAACCGAATTTTATATTCGCCATTTATGCCATATGAAAGCTCTGTTGAATCGGCCAACCAAACTTGGTTAGGTCTACTCACACTAAAATTTTGATTAAGAAGATTATCTTGGATATATTGTTCTGATTGTTTCACACGATTATGCTTCTTCGGATGTACTAAACATCGAATACCTAGTTCTCGCATAACTCGTCGAACCTGTTTGAAAGTAATGGGAAAATTAATTGATGTGTCAGCTTGTAAATTTACCAACATGTTTCCAGTACCAATCCCTTGTAGATTGAAATCAAACCAGTATTGGGTTCGCTCTTTAAGTTGTTTATTACGTGTCTCCCAAACTGTTTCTTGTCTTTTTAACCCTTTGTAGTAAGCCTGACGGCTAACGCCAACCATTTTTATAAGTTTTGTTATCGCACCATGCTTTTCTTGACTAACATTCTTAATCGCGTGATATGCCAGTCGTCTTTGCTTATTCACCCCTTGCGCTGAAGTTCCTGCCATTTTTTTATAAAGGCCGCATATAATTTTTGATCTTCGATTTGGCTTTCTAACTCGTGAATCCGTAGATTCGCTTTATCTAAATCTGTTAGTTCTGATTGATCTTTACGGTGACCACGATTATCGATTAGTGATTCATAACCACCTTGTCGTGCCTTAAGAACCCATGAACGGGCTTGTTGATAAGAGACACCGAAGTGTTCCGCAGTTTCATTATAACTATGTTTATCTTTGGTAATATATTCAACAATTGAAACGCGTTCTTCAAAAGAAGTTTTACGACTCATAATGGGAACCTGCCTTTTGGACGGTGACGCCGTCACCGTTTTATCCTCATTATACTTGGAAACCCAGTCTAATAGTTGTTTTTGTGATCGTAAACCAAACTTAAGTGCAACATCTGCTTGTGAATATTGACCCGTTAGATAAGTTAATACCGCTTCTAATTTCAGCGCTTTTGAATAGTGATTATTGTGGCGCGCTTCCTGTAAACCTTCAATACCATCGCGGTCATAGCGATCGACCCAACGTTTGAATAGATCTTTATTAATACCGTATTCTCGGGCAAAAGTTCTTCTCGGCATTCCGGACTTTCTAAATTCTTCGATAAACGTTAATTTTTCTAATGCTGAATACTTGGCTCTGGACATACAAAAATCCCTCCATGATTATCGGATGAAATTATATTATTTCATCTGACAACCATAAAGGGATTATTACA
>NZ_JBXAYI010000015.1:0-1818 GCF_056782235.1 Dellaglioa sp. CoH-55-MRSF-7 | reverse complement strand
AAAAACAAAAAGTTAATCCTGAAAATTACATTTTTGGCGCAATGAGAAATACTTTTGAAGTGTGGTACAGCGAATACCTGCAATCATTAAGTTAAAATGGCTACATTAGCTCATATAAGAGCCATAGAGAAACTTTAAAAGCAACAGGTGTGACAGAATTAGCGGTTTATCAAAAAGGAAAGCGAATTATGGTTACATTACCAGTCTAAAAAAACGTCCTCAACATCAAAAGTGAGGACGTTTTTTTAGATTTCTTTTTCTAAAATCGGACAAATACGATCTTGTTTTCCTAAAGGAAAATGTTTTATCCCGATTTTTTTAAATCCATGACGTTCATAAAAACGAATGCCTGCATAATTTTTTTCATAAACAGTCAAACGTAAATAACGTTTTTGTTTCGTTTTAGCATAACGATTCGCTTCATCGAGTAACCGTTGCCCTAACCCTTTGCGTACACGTTTTTGGAACGTCTACGCAAAGGCTTTTAGCAATCAAATTACTCACTATTATATCAAATATTTCAATTAATTAACCCGTTTTCAAATATTTATATTCTAAGCATAATAAAAAGACACACCAGGTGCCTTTTGTTTATTATAATATTTATACAGCTAGTCGTTTTTTATTTTGGTTTAATGACCAGGACCATACAAGTTTAAAATGACAACTCCTGACAAAATTAATACAATTCCTAAGACGCTGCTCAGATTAATAGATTCTTTCCAAACGACTACTGCCAAAACAGTTGTCAATACAATTCCTAAGCCAGCCCATAAAGCGTAAGCAACACTCAAGTTTATAGTTTTCATAGCTAATGCTAAAAAATAAAAACTTGCACCGTATGAAACTAAAGACCCCACAGTTTCCCAAAGCGAACTGAATCCGTTTGAAGCTTTTAACAAATTCGTTCCCAAGAGTTCACCTAGAATCGCGAGCCCCAAAAATATATATCCCATTAAATTACACCTACCTTTTTTTTTATAACGAAAATAATGCCAAAAATGAAAAAATTCATTAGTCGGCGTTTTTTAGCTAGCCACAACCCAGCTATTCGTATATTTTTTATTATACAATTTTACAATTTACTCCGCTTAATTGCAATGTCGTTTTTAATTATTCTCGAATTCTTGTTTTTTAACTTCAAGCATACGTTGTTTACGCTTTTCATAAGCTCTACGGTAACGTTGCATGGCTTTATATTCCTGCTCAAAGACTACCATAGGTCGTTTACCGTCAAGTGCCTGTCTCAATGGCATAGCATTCATTTTTGAAGCTACTTCATCTAATTGTCGTTGTTTCACATCTTTAAATGACGTGCCTTTAGGGTACCAATCACGTAGCTTACGGTTTCTGTTTTCATTTGAACCACGTTGTTGTGGTGATGACGGTGTGGCATAGTATAGCTTAATTTTAAGCTCTTTTTGAACATATTCTAAAAAGTCCCATGAGATAAATTCAGAACCATTGTCGGCTGTTATAGTACGCACAGCTTTGCCATAACGCTCATAAAACAACCTAAATGCATTGAAACACTTGACTTCTGGTAGAAAAATAGTCCATCTTTTTAGTATAAGAGCAGGATCATTTGCAGACCATAAACTAATTAACTTTATGGTCTGCAAATGATCCAAAGAAAATGGAAAAAATGATTGGGATTATTTTTAATGCTAAAAAGGCAAGTGAAACATTTATTACTCAACAAACAGGAAAACCAACAACTATCTTTTTAGATAACTACGAGGATTTGCAACATGACATCACAGTTTCATTGAGAAGAACATTTAACGCTATTAGAAATAAACAGGATAAAAAACAAAA
>NZ_JBXAYI010000014.1:0-3254 GCF_056782235.1 Dellaglioa sp. CoH-55-MRSF-7 | reverse complement strand
GAACACAGAAGTTAAGCTTCTTAGCGCCAAGAGTAGTTGGGGGTCGCCCCCTGCGAGGGTAGGACGTTGCCATGCTATTAAAAATAAAACAATAAAATTTTACGACCGTTGCTGAATATAAAAAAAGGTGTTGTCACAAAGTGACAACACCTTTTTTTATAGTTTTATTTCTCATTACAAAGGAAACACGGTTCCTAAAATCACTAAATCCGTAGGCATTACGTTTAATAATTTTCAATTTATTGTTAGTCCCTTCCTTCAAGTAGGCTATTAGAATAAGGATAGTTAATAGCGTTTTTCACATAGTCTTCATGTTAAATTAAAATGAGTAAACAATTTTTTTAAAAAATTGAATTCAAGTTTTATTAAATGCATGCATAAGTGCATTGTAAATGTGAAATTGATCGTAAACAACTATGGCGTTCGGGAATAACAAAGTTCTCGTAAACTTGGGATACGTATAGTTTATATAAGTAACGATTACTTTAACGTTTTCGCGTGCTTCTAAAATGAACCGGATAAAATACTTAGTCACTTGATAGATTGTTCTAGCAAAAATAGCAGATACTATAGAGCATTTTTTGTTACACTATTACTTAATAATGGATATAAAATTTTTCACATATTAGAAAGACGTTAAATGATAAAACAAGTAGTAAATGATGAGATATAAGTAAAAATTTGATTTGACTATTGATATATATACATTGTATAATGTGTAATGCATTAAAATACATATACTAGATTTATATCGGAGGAAGTCCATGAAAAATAAAGATACGGCCTTTTTTGGTCATCCTAGAGGATTATCAACACTATTTTTTACAGAAATGTGGGAGCGATTCAGTTATTACGGAATGCGAGCAATTCTTTTATACTATATGATTTCAGAAGTGGATGGGCTTGGTTATAATCAAGCTACAGCCATGTCAATTATGTCCATTTATGGATCATTAATTTATTTATCAGGTGTCATTGGAGGTTTCGTTAGTGATCGCCTTTGGGGTAGTAGAAAAACAGTGTTTATTGGTGGAATACTAATAATGCTAGGACATATTGTTCTTGCAACACCCTTTAAATCAGTTGCTTTATTCATATCTATCGCGTTAATCGTATTGGGAACAGGGTTGTTAAAACCTAATGTTTCTGAAATGGTTGGTGGATTATACAATAGTAAGGATCCAAGACGTGATTCTGGTTTCAGTATCTTTGTATCTGGGATTAATATTGGTGCTTTGATTGCACCGTTGCTAGTTGGATGGGTTGGTCAAGAATATAATTACCACGTTGGATTCTCATTAGCAGCTATTGGGATGTTTTTCGGCTTAGTTCAATATTACTTTGACGGAAGAAAATATTTAACAAAAGATAGTTTATATCCTAATGACCCTATTCAACCTAACGAATTATCAACTATTCTTAAAAAATCTTCAATCGGTGTTATAGCTTTAGCTTTAATTTTAGTTATCATGTTCCTATTTAAATCATTAAATATTACGAATGTCATTCTTTTAATCACAATTCTTGCAGTTATCATCCCTGTCTATTACTTTACAATGATGTTAACAAGTAAGAAAACAACAAAAATTGAACGATCAAGACTTACAGCGTATATTCCGTTATTTATTGCCAGTATCTTATTCTGGTCAATTGAAGAACAAGGTTCAGTTGTTTTAGCAATGTTTGCGTCAACTAGAACGCAGTTAAGTGCTTTTGGGTTCACTTTCCCAGCTAGTTTCTTTCAAAGTATGAATCCGTTATTCATATTAATCTATGTTCCAATATTTGCTTGGTTATGGGTTAAATTAGGATCGAAACAACCTAGTTCTCCAGCTAAATTTTCAATTGGTCTAGTATTTGCTGGAGCATCTTTCCTTTGGATGATGCTCCCTGGTGTTCTTTTTGGAACAGATACTAAAGTTGGCCCATTATGGTTAGTTGCAAGTTGGATGATGGTTATGCTTGGTGAAGTTTTGGTTTCTCCAGTTGGCTTATCAATTACTACTAAACTTGCACCAAAAAGTTTTCAATCTCAAATGATGAGTGTTTGGTTCTTGAGTGATGCTGTTGCTCAAGCATTGAATTCACAAATTGTTCGGTTATACACACCCGCTACTGAATCAATGTACTTTGCTGTAGTTGGTGGAATTACTGTTGCCTTTGGTATTATGTTGAGTTTCTTTATTCCAAGAATTCATAAATTAATGGAAGGCGTTAATTAAATAGATTTTTAATGAAAGATATGTTAATTTTAATTAACATATCTTTTTTTGGAGGGAAACATGACAATTATTGCAACTAGTAGTGATAATCACTTTGATATTAATAAAGTTGATGTGGATATAATTATTGATGAACAAGTAAATTATCTATTAGCGAAAAATATTGAGTATTATCTTATTACAGGAGATTTATTTAATGATTTTAATAAAACGATTGATTATATTATTAGACTGAAAAGAAAGTTAAATAATAAAATTGTTGTCTTATTTATTGCAGGTAACCATGACATGGTTAAAAATATAACATTTGATGAGCTAGAAAGTGTAGTGAATGATTCTTATCTCCATAATCAATATTTGGATATCTCCGGCACTGAATGGCGTATTATAGGTAATAATGGATGGTACGATTACAGTTACTCAAAACAGCTAAAACGGTCTGATAAAGAAATGCTACATTGGAAAACAAACTATTGGATCGATCGTAAAATTGTTCAACCAATGCCAGATGTCGAGAGATTTAAATTAAGTTTAAGACAAACTGAAAAATTATTGAGTGATGCGAAACAATTAAATAAAAAAATAATATTTATGACTCATTTTGTACCTAATGAATTGTATATTAAAATTAATAATGATAATCGTTTCTGGAACGTTGCAAACGGCATGTTAGGTAGTCAAAAGATGGGAGATCTGTTAGAATACTATAAAGTAGAAAAAGTTTTATTTGGGCACCTCCATATCAAACATGATCCTATTCAAATTAATGAAACGACGTATTATACGAAGCCAGTGGGATATGGGCGGAAAAAATATAACGAATGGACGAAAAATACGTTCTTCGATGAGTGGAAATTTACGTTACAAATAATTAATTTAAAATAATTGAAAAAAAAGCTTGATTTTTAATCCATTTATTTGTATGATAGTTAAGTCGGATAAAGCTGATATGGAAGAGTAGCGAAGAGGCTAAACGCGGCGGACTGTAAATCCGCTCCTTCGGGTTCGGTGGTTCGAATCCACTCTCTTCCA
>NZ_JBXAYI010000013.1:0-4217 GCF_056782235.1 Dellaglioa sp. CoH-55-MRSF-7 | reverse complement strand
CAAATCGGAAGGAATTTAAGAAGTTGATACGATCCACTGATTTTCCACCCTCTTGGCAACTCGTTTTCGAGCCGTCGGAGACATGTAGAAATTTTCTGGGTTTGCCACTTTTGAAAAAGTGGCAAGGTCTGTTGTTTTGAATTTGATATTGAAATGAATTTGCAATCGTTGCGGAAAAATGCAAAGGTGAAAATATCATTTCTGTTACTAGAAAAAAG
The DNA here is from genome assembly GCF_056782235.1 of Dellaglioa sp. CoH-55-MRSF-7. The sequence continues at coordinate 3,999 of NZ_JBXAYI010000013.1, read as the reverse complement.
GACAGCTGTAGGCGTTTTTTTTTGTGCCTGTTCACGTCGAACCTTTTCAGCCTAAAGGCGAAAAAAGGGGCAAAGTGGACAGACAGTTTTTAGCCTCGCAGAGACCACACTTCACAGAGTGAAGTATAGTGGGTTATACTTTACTTGGAAGATAACTCCGAAATGAGGTGCGTACTATGAGTTTTGTAGTGGCTAGAATGACGAAATTAAAAGCTGATAATTTAGTCGGTATTGGCAATCATGACCAACGGAAAACGACTAATCACAGCAACGAAGATATTGATGTTTCCCGCTCCCACTTGAATTATGATTTGGTGGCTGGGCGCACTGATAATTTTAAAACGGATATTGAAGCCTATATCAACGAAAATAAAGCTAGTAAGCGGGCAGTTCGCAAAGACGCTGTTTTAGTCAATGAGTGGATTCTAACCAGTGACAAAGATTTTTTTGAGCAATTAGACGAAGTCGAAACCCGTAAATATTTTGAAACAGCCAAACAATATTTTGCAGATAACTATGGCGACGAAAATATTCGTTATGCGGTCGTTCACTTGGACGAGAAGACCCCTCACATGCATATGGGCATTGTGCCCTTTGATGATGATAGAAAGCTCTCAGCTAAGCGTATATTCAATCGTGAAGCCTTACAGCGCATTCAAGAGGAATTACCACAATATCTCAAAGAGAATGGCTTTGATGTTCAACGTGGCAACAAAAACAAAGAGCGTAAGAATTTATCAGTACCCGAATACAAAACTATGCGGGAAGATTTGAAAAAAATAGAGACCGAAAAACAAGAGACACAAGCAAAGCTTGCAGATACTAAAAAACAGCTTGATGAAATCAAGCCACGGGATAACAAAAAAATTGCTAGTAAACCAACTTTGCTGAATAAAAATAAAGTCATGGTTGATAAATCTGATCTCGCTGATTTGGAACAACGGGCGTCTTTTAGTGATAATTACAATCAAATGCATGCTAGAGCAAGGCGTGAAGCCGACTCGTTAAGAGATAAACTGACTAGAACAACGTGGGACTATAATGACCTCGAAAGAGAGAATGAGCGATTGCAAAAGTTAGTCGGAACACTTCAAGGCATTGTCCGCAATGTTGATGAATTTCTACACAAAAAACTAGGTATCAATTTACCTGACAAGTGGCTAGAACGTGCAGGACTAAAAGAACCGTCTAAAAAAGCCCCTGAAAGCTCACAGGAACTCGAAAAACATAAATCTGATGAATTAGGCGGTCCACATCTTTAAAACGCTTATATGGGCTTAAAATGGCATTTAAGAGCTTAATTTAACATCTGGCTAGATTGAACGTCGTTAATTTTGTGTCTGTCAACGGTAAATCGAATTAAAGGGGCTTGCTGCTTTAGCAGTTAGCCCCTTTTTGAGGCTTTAAGGAGTTGATAGACTAGCGGATAAAACACTTTTGCGCATGCAAAGAAAAGCACACCTGCTTTTTTTGCCTGCCCCACGGCGAGTGCGGGGTGAGTTTGAGCGGGAGCTCCCGCTCATTTATGGGGTCAAGCTGACACAGCTTGCGGGTTTGGGCGGAGCCCATATTTTGGTTTGAGTGGGATAAAAATTTTGAAAATCAGGGGGCAGGGAGCGAATTTCGCTCCCGTACTACGACCCCCCTATAAGTGCCGAGTGCCAAATTTTACTTGAATAGGACTTTACGCTTACTCTCCCAATGGATTTGGGAGTTTTTTTATGACCGCCGTTTGACCGCCGTTTTGACCGCCGTTTTTTTAAACGGGTTATTTTTTGACTATATAGACTATAAGTATATAATGATGTATAATGATAAAAAAATAAAGGAGTGAGTTTTATGCCTGAAGAGAAAACAGAATATCAAGTTGTAACCGTTAGAATACCTAAAAAGATGTATGCTGATTACAAAGAGATTTTAAAAAGTGAAGGAAAAATTGTAACTTACGATATTAGAAACTATATGCGTGATGTTATCGAAAAATCTAAGAAAGGAGAAAAATGAGCATAAAAAAAGAGCGCCCTCTCTCAAGTTCGCTCGTGAAAAATGCTTTTATTTTCTAAAGGTGATTATACTATATGACTACTAAAAATACAAAGGCTAGAAACTTTGCATTCATTTTGTATCCTGAAAGTATTCCTGAAAACTTTATTGAAAATTTAGAAAAAACTGGTATTCCTATGGCGATTAGTCCGCTCCATAATTTAGATAAAACTGAACGAAAATTTAAAGATATGACTCCTGATGAACAAGAGATAATAAGTGCTGGTGGATCAATTTATAAAAAACCACATTATCATGTTTTGTATATTGCTCGTAATCCGGTTACTGTTGAAAGTATTCGGAAAAAAATAAAACGTAATTTAGGTGATCAATCTGTATCTCATATCGAAATTGTTGATAGCGTGGAGTATTATTTTCAGTATTTAACGCATGAAAGTTCTGATGCAATTAAGAAAGGTAAACACCGCTACGATAAAAAAGATTTAATCTTTATAAATGATTTTGATATTGATAGATACGTAACACTTGATGAAAATGAAAAGAAAGAATTAAGGCAGACTTTACTTGAAATTGTAGATGAATATAACATTGTTAATGTAAAGGAATTAAGCTCGTTTATCAGACAAAGAGGTAACGAATTTGGAATTGAGAGTATGAAATATGTGAATGAAATAATTTCAAGTTCTTCTGGAATTTTTCGACTATATTTTGATGCAAATTACCAATGTGGTTATCGTCCGGTCTATTCAAAAACCATTGATCCTGATACAGGAGAAATAAAGAATGAGAGAGGGGTGAGAGCATGAGAGAGTTTAGTGAAAGTGATGTTGAGAAATACTTAGAATACACTGATCAAAATGTTATCCCGACTAAAGAGCTTTTAGGTCAATGCTTTATTTGTGGTATAAAGTTAAGTGAAACTGAGACACCTGAAGGTCCAGAAAAACGAGTTGTTTGTTTGAAAGATAGAGATTACTTTGTTGAAGGATTTGAGGAATTGATAGAAATGGGAGAAATAAAATAAATATTGAGACTGGAGAGGTTAAGTAATGATTATTGACGTGGAATATATTGGATTTAAGAACAATTTAGAAGTTAATTATTTGGAGGAAAAGTAATGACACAAGCAGATATTAAATACCGTCCTATTAAACCATCCGATTATCATATCTTGGAAGATATGATTCGCAAATCATGGAACTACGATCGATTAGGAAGCCCAAAATTAGCTAAACAACTGTCTAAAATATATCTTGCCAGTTGTCTTGTTAATCAAACATTTACTAGTGTTGCTGTTTTTAATGAAGTGCCTGTTGGTATTATTATGGGTAAAAATAGAGAAACACATCGTAAACCACTAAGGTATCTTATTCGGCAAGGAATTGCTGTTGCACGAATTGCTATATCTAAAGAAGGGCGTAAAATTGGAAAGACGTTTCAAAAATTTGAAGAAGTTGATGAAATTCTTTTAAAGAGCATTGGTACAAACTTTGATGGTGAATTAGCTTTTTTTGTTGTAGATGGAAACCAACGTGGTTCAGGTATCGGTAAACAATTGTATCAACAATTTTTAGATTATATGACATCTGAAAATCTTAAGACATTTTACTTATTTACGGATACGACATGTAATTTTGGCTTTTATGAACATCAAGGTTTGGAACGATTAGCTGAAGAAACGCTCGATTTGCCAGAATTACAAGAGAATATGCATTTCTATTTGTACGGAAAAATGTGATAAAAGGGGCTAGTATTATATTTTCTAAGTAAAATGAAAAAATGTTATTTCTTAAAAATTTACCTTCAATGGGCGCGATTGTTGAACTATTTTTTTAGAAAAGGGTAGCTTAGGCTACTCTTTTTTATTTGGCCAGTGGGAAAATAAACGGTAGGGTCAACGATAAATGTCTGACTGAAGCAAATCGGAAGGAATTTAAGAAGTTGATACGATCCACTGATTTTCCACCCTCTTGGCAACTCGTTTTCGAGCCGTCG
>NZ_JBXAYI010000012.1:3442-5228 GCF_056782235.1 Dellaglioa sp. CoH-55-MRSF-7 | reverse complement strand
TTGATATGATATAAAAGTTGTCAAAAGCAACCAAGTAGATCTTTGAAAACTGAACAAATTTTCGACAAATCAAATGTGTAGGGTCTCTTAACTAAGAGTTAAGAGCAAACATTTGCGAAGTCAATTCGCTAGTTTCAAAAAGTAACAAAACAATAAGAGCAATCAACTTTTTATATGAGAGTTTGATCCTGGCTCAGGATGAACGCTGGCGGCGTGCCTAATACATGCAAGTCGAACGCATTATCTTCACCGAGTGCTTGCACTCACCGAAGATAATGAGTGGCGAACGGGTGAGTAACACGTGGGTAACCTGCCCAAAAGAGGGGGATAACACTTGGAAACAGGTGCTAATACCGCATAATTTGTTAAACCGCATGGTTTGATAATGAAAGACGGCGTAAGCTGTCACTTTTGGATGGACCCGCGGCGTATTAGCTAGTTGGTGAGGTAAAGGCCCACCAAGGCAATGATACGTAGCCGACCTGAGAGGGTGATCGGCCACATTGGGACTGAGACACGGCCCAAACTCCTACGGGAGGCAGCAGTAGGGAATCTTCCACAATGGACGAAAGTCTGATGGAGCAACGCCGCGTGAGTGAAGAAGGTTTTCGGATCGTAAAGCTCTGTTGTTAGAGAAGAATGTAGGTAAGAGTAACTGTTTACCTAGTGACGGTATCTAACCAGAAAGCCACGGCTAACTACGTGCCAGCAGCCGCGGTAATACGTAGGTGGCAAGCGTTATCCGGATTTATTGGGCGTAAAGCGAACGCAGGCGGTTTTTTAAGTCTGATGTGAAAGCCTTCGGCTCAACCGAAGAAATGCATTGGAAACTGGATAACTTGAGTGCAGAAGAGGAGAGTGGAACACCATGTGTAGCGGTGAAATGCGTAGATATATGGTAGAACACCAGTGGCGAAAGCGGCTCTCTGGTCTGTAACTGACGCTGAGGTTCGAAAGCATGGGTAGCAAACAGGATTAGATACCCTGGTAGTCCATGCCGTAAACGATGAGTGCTAAGTGTTGGAGGGTTTCCGCCCTTCAGTGCTGCAGCTAACGCATTAAGCACTCCGCCTGGGGAGTACGACCGCAAGGTTGAAACTCAAAGGAATTGACGGGGGCCCGCACAAGCGGTGGAGCATGTGGTTTAATTCGAAGCAACGCGAAGAACCTTACCAGGTCTTGACATCTTCTGACAAACCTAGAGATAGGCCGTTCCCTTCGGGGACAGAATGACAGGTGGTGCATGGTTGTCGTCAGCTCGTGTCGTGAGATGTTGGGTTAAGTCCCGCAACGAGCGCAACCCTTATTATTAGTTGCCAGCATTTAGTTGGGCACTCTAATGAGACTGCCGGTGACAAACCGGAGGAAGGTGGGGATGACGTCAAATCATCATGCCCCTTATGACCTGGGCTACACACGTGCTACAATGGACGGTACAACGAGTTGCGAGACCGCGAGGTTAAGCTAATCTCTTAAAGCCGTTCTCAGTTCGGATTGTAGGCTGCAACTCGCCTACATGAAGTTGGAATCGCTAGTAATCGCGGATCAGAATGCCGCGGTGAATACGTTCCCGGGCCTTGTACACACCGCCCGTCACACCATGAGAGTTTGTAACACCCAAAGCCGGTGAGGTAACCTTTTAGGAGCCAGCCGTCTAAGGTGGGACAGATGATTAGGGTGAAGTCGTAACAAGGTAGCCGTAGGAGAACCTGCGGCTGGATCACCTCCTTTCTAAGGAATATTACGGAAACCTACACACTTGTCGAAAATTTGTTTAGTTTTGAGG
>NZ_JBXAYI010000012.1:1944-3345 GCF_056782235.1 Dellaglioa sp. CoH-55-MRSF-7 | reverse complement strand
AAAATTTGTTCTTTGAAAACTAGATAATATTTATTAAATTTTTAAGCAATAAGCCGAGAAACACCGCGTTTTATTAGTTAAGAACGTAGTTCTTAACAAAACCACTTTGCTTTAAGTAAAGTTAGGTTAAGTTATCAAGGGCGCATGGTGAATGCCTTGGCACTAGGAGCCGATGAAGGACGGGACTAACACCGATATGCTTCGGGGAGCTGTAAGTAAGCTTTGATCCGGAGATTTCCGAATGGGGGAACCCAGCAGTTTTAATCGACTGTTACTATTAACTGAATACATAGGTTATATAGAGGTAAACGCAGGGAACTGAAACATCTAATTACCTGCAGGAATAGAAAGAAAAATCGATTCCCTAAGTAGCGGCGAGCGAACAGGGAAGAGCCCAAACCAAGAAGCTTGCTTCTTGGGGTTGTAGGACTGCTCATTTGAGTTACCAAAGATTTTTATAGTAGAAGAGTCTGGGAAGACTCGCCGTAGAGGGTGATAGCCCCGTATACTAAATGAAAATCTCTCAGAGCAGTATCCTGAGTACGGCGGAACACGAGAAATTCCGTCGGAATCCGGGAGGACCATCTCCCAAGGCTAAATACTCCCTAGTGACCGATAGTGAACCAGTACCGTGAGGGAAAGGTGAAAAGCACCCCGGAAGGGGAGTGAAATAGTTCCTGAAACCATGTGCCTACAAATAGTTAGAGCCCGTTAATGGGTGATAGCGTGCCTTTTGTAGAATGAACCGGCGAGTTACGTTTGCTTGCGAGGTTAAGTTGATAAGACGGAGCCGTAGCGAAAGCGAGTCTGAATAGGGCGCCATAGTAAGTAGACGTAGACCCGAAACCAAGTGACCTACCCATGTCCAGGTTGAAGGTGCGGTAAAACGCACTGGAGGACCGAACTCATGTATGTTGAAAAATGCTGAGATGAGGTGTGGGTAGCGGAGAAATTCCAAACGAACTTGGAGATAGCTGGTTCTCTCCGAAATAGCTTTAGGGCTAGCCTCGGAATTAAGAATCATGGAGGTAGAGCCACTGTTTGGACTAGGGGCCCATCTAGGGTTACTGAATTCAGATAAACTCCGAATGCCATTGATTTATATCCGGGAGTCAGACTGCGAGTGATAAGATCCGTAGTCGAAAGGGAAACAGCCCAGACCACCAATTAAGGTCCCAAAATACATGTTAAGTGGAAAAGGATGTGGAATTGCACAGACAACTAGGATGTTGGCTCAGAAGCAGCCACCATTTAAAGAGTGCGTAATAGCTCACTAGTCGAGTGATTCTGCGCCGAAAATGTACCGGGGCTAAACATGTTACCGAAATTGTGGATGGAACCCATTAGGGTTCCGTGGTAGGAGAGCGTTCTAAGGGCAACGAAGCTAGACCGTAAGGACTG
>NZ_JBXAYI010000012.1:0-1846 GCF_056782235.1 Dellaglioa sp. CoH-55-MRSF-7 | reverse complement strand
GGTGGAGCGCTTAGAAGTGAGAATGCCGGTATGAGTAGCGAAAGACAGGTGAGAATCCTGTCCACCGAATGACTAAGGTTTCCTGGGGAAGGCTCGTCCTCCCAGGGTTAGTCGGGACCTAAGTCGAGGCCGAGAGGCGTAGACGATGGATAACAGGTTGAGATTCCTGTACTAGTTATATTTGTTTGAACGATGGAGGGACGCAGCAGGCTAAGGAAGCGCACTGATGGATATGTGCGTCCAAGCAATAAGTCTGAAGTTGAGTTAAATGCTTAACTTTAAGGACAAGTTGTGATGGGGAGCGAAATTAAGTAGCGAAGTAACTGATGTCACACTGCCAAGAAAAGCTTCTAGTTAGAATATAACTACCCGTACCGCAAACCGACACAGGTAGTCGAGGAGAGTATCCTAAGGTGTGCGAGAGAACTCTCGTTAAGGAACTCGGCAAAATGACCCCGTAACTTCGGGAGAAGGGGTGCTGACCGAAAGGTCAGCCGCAGTGAATAGGCCCAAACGACTGTTTATCAAAAACACAGGTTTCTGCAAAATCGTAAGATGACGTATAGGGGCTGACGCCTGCCCGGTGCTGGAAGGTTAAGAGGATGAGTTAGCTTCGGCGAAGCCCAGAATTGAAGCCCCAGTAAACGGCGGCCGTAACTATAACGGTCCTAAGGTAGCGAAATTCCTTGTCGGGTAAGTTCCGACCCGCACGAAAGGCGTAACGATTTGGGCACTGTCTCAACGAGAGACTCGGTGAAATTATAATACCCGTGAAGATGCGGGTTACCCGCGACAGGACGGAAAGACCCCATGGAGCTTTACTGTAGCTTGATATTGAGTGTTTGTATAACTTGTACAGGATAGGTAGGAGCCGTAGAGACCGGAACGCTAGTTTCGGAGGAGGCATTGGTGGGATACTACCCTCGTTGTATGAACACTCTAACCCTCGCCACTAATCGTGGTGGGAGACAGTGTCAGGTGGGCAGTTTGACTGGGGCGGTCGCCTCCTAAAAGGTAACGGAGGCGCCCAAAGGTTCCCTCAGAATGGTTGGAAATCATTCGCAGAGTGTAAAGGCACAAGGGAGCTTGACTGCGAGACTTACAGGTCGAGCAGGGACGAAAGTCGGGCTTAGTGATCCGGTGGTTCCGTATGGAAGGGCCATCGCTCAACGGATAAAAGCTACCCTGGGGATAACAGGCTTATCTCCCCCAAGAGTCCACATCGACGGGGAGGTTTGGCACCTCGATGTCGGCTCATCGCATCCTGGGGCTGTAGTCGGTCCCAAGGGTTGGGCTGTTCGCCCATTAAAGCGGTACGCGAGCTGGGTTCAGAACGTCGTGAGACAGTTCGGTCCCTATCCGTCGCGGGCGTAGGAAATTTGAGAGGAGCTGTCCTTAGTACGAGAGGACCGGGATGGACATACCTCTGGTGTACCAGTTGTTCTGCCAAGGGCATCGCTGGGTAGCTATGTATGGATGAGATAAACGCTGAAAGCATCTAAGTGTGAAGCTCACCTCGAGATTAGATTTCCCATTCCTTTATGGAAGTAAGACCCCTGAAAGATTATCAGGTAGATAGGTTGGAAGTGGAAGTACAGTGATGTATGGAGCGGACCAATACTAATCGGTCGAGGACTTAACCACAAAGTGGTGTGAAACGGTGTACGGCTTAAAAATCAATGATAAATATTAGCTAGTTTTGAGAGAATAAGTTTTCTCAAAAAAAGAGTGTGGTGGCGATAGCAAGAAGGATACACCTGTTCCCATGTCGAACACAGAAGTTAAGCTTCTTAGCGCCAAGAGTAGTTGGGGGTCGCCCCCTGCGAGGGTAGGACGTTGCCATGCT
>NZ_JBXAYI010000011.1:0-7509 GCF_056782235.1 Dellaglioa sp. CoH-55-MRSF-7 | reverse complement strand
AAAAACAAAAAGTTAATCCTGAAAATTACATTTTTGGCGCAATGAGAAATACTTTTGAAGTGTGGTACAGCGAATACTTGCAATCATTAAGTTAAAATGGCTAAATTAGCTCATATAAGAGCCATAGAGAAACTTTAAAAGCAACAAAGTACAAAGACTAGTAAAATGTTAAAAATGCCTTAGAAGCGTTATTAAAGGCAATTAAAATCAAAGGACAAGATAATATCTTGTCCTTTTTTTCTGATTATTTTGAAGTTAAACAATTAAATTATGTATCATACTACCTTTTTTAGAAAGCTCATTTTACACTGCGTAATACGTCTGTTTACTGTCACTTACCATATCAAAAACAGTCAAAAATAAAAGGGTATATAAACTCACAAGTTCGCCCTTGTATTTTTTTTATGTTTTTTATCTGTTTTCATCACAGCAAACGACCGAAAACGCACTGGAAAAAATGAACTATCAAAATAAAAAAAGGGGGTGATCTATGTACATAATTTAATAACTTAAAAATAATCATCAATCCAGCTTCACTCACTCAACACCTAAAAAAAATGTGTTTAAAAGAAAGGACAGAAAAATGAATAAAAAGTTTTTAAAGCAACAATTAGATAATGCAGAAAGCGAGAATAGAGTGATAAGTAAAGCTCAAAATGAACAAGAAACTAAAGTGTTAATACGAAAATATGGAACGCTAGGTAACTTAAATAAACGATTGTTAGAATTAGAATATTTTTAAATTATAAGGAGTGGAAATAATGGAACTAATAAGTGTAGAAACAATATGTGAAACAATAAATGGAAAAGAATATGATTAATTAATATCATTTCCTAGTTTTAGATAATTGAATCCTCTCCTATTTCTTATTAAACTTGTTTTAGGAAAAAGGGGGCTACAATGATTACAAAATTAAACAGTTTTTCAGACAGGGATTTAGAACAATTGGCACAGATTTGGTTGAATGGCAATTTACAAGCACATTCATTTATTCCCGCTCAGTATTGGAAAAATCAATTTGTGAACATTAAAAAAATGTTGCCTGAAGCAAATATTTTTGTGTATAGGAATAATGAAATAATTATCGGTTTTTTAGGCGAATTAGATGGTTACATAGCTGGATTATTTGTTGACATGAACTACAGAAAGCAAGGTGTTGGTAGCCGATTAATTAATTACCTAAAACAAATAAACGACAAATTAACACTTTCAGTCTATGTAGATAATATTAATGCCGTTAATTTTTATGAGAATAAAGATTTTATCATAGACAGTGTAGGTATGGATACTGAGACTGATTCAAAAGAGTATCGTATGACTTGGGAAAAATAAAAGGTAAAGACTTTTTTTATAAAAGCTTTGCTTTTTATTTTGCAATAAATAATGCTAATGTAAGTGACAGAATAATTAGTACCAATATCGCTAAGACACTTTTGATGCCAAAAGCAATAGTTAGACTTATCAAAATAATAAGTGGCAAATAAAAATAGTCCAATTTATTGACTTCTGAGCAATCCATACCAGTGTAGATTTATTAAAATTGTTACCAAAAAAACGCGTGTAGTTTGCTTACAGGAAATATTGGTCATAACTTAATACGATGAGAAATTATATTAGCATTCAAAATAAGTTGAGATACAGATACTATCTCAACTTATTTTTTTATGGGGTTAAGCTGACACCAGCTTGCCCCACGCGGGTAGCGTTCTGCATGACATGCTCTCACTGAAAGTGATCCTGCAATGATAAATTGCCCCGTCACGGCGTGACCCGCCAGAGGTTTTACAAGCCGGATAAGTGGCGCTGTAAAATAGCAGTTTCCCCAGTAAGAAGGGGAAACGCTACGGTCATCGCTTGGCGATGACGCGCCTCGCAGAGCCTGTCCAAAATATTATTTTGGTATAACAGGCTATACCAGATTTTTAACGGTGTTATACTGGTCTTGGAAAACCCTTTTTGAGGAGGCATTTTTGATGGCGCATTTAAAGAAAAATACGCGTGGCGCAGTCCCAGGTTTAGCGGTTCACTTTGAACGTAAAACCGACCATCACACTAACAAAGAAATTGATGTGTCGAAAACCTATCTAAATCAAGATCTGATGGCGGATGGTTCTGATATGCTGTCACGCTTCAATGCGCGTTTAAATGACGTTTATTGCATGAAAAGAGACGATGTGAAGGCGTTAGCGACTTGGATTGTCACTTTACCTGAAGAACTTACAGAAGCGTCCTACGAGCAACAGAGCGCCTTTTTTGAAGCAACCACTAATTTTCTGAATGACCGTTATGGTCAAGAAAATGCCGTGGCCGCTGTCGTACATTATGACGAGACAACCCCTCACTTGCACTATGCCTTTGTCCCAGTGGTTTTTGATAATAAAAAAGCACGTGATAAAGTATCCGCTAAAGAAGTCCTCACGCGCCATGATTTGCAAAGCTTTCATGAGGATTTAGATGAGCATTTAAAAAAAGTGCTGCCCTTTTATGAACAAGGGATTTTAAATAACAAAACCTTACCGTTTGAGAATGTCGCTGAAATCAAAAAATACAACGATCAGTTTAACGCTTTAAAAACTGAACTAGCCGATATTGAAGACAATATTCGTGCGAAACAGGCCGTACTTAAAATCACGGATCAAGCCTTAACGGAATTGGACTTAGCCGAAAAACAAATTGATGCCTTTAAACAAGACTTATCTAAAAACCTCTTTGGTAAGACGGTGCTTAAACCAGATGACTTAGATCGCTTTAAAAGTGTGTTAGCCACGATGAAGAAAGCCACCTTGCAAAGCCAGCATGAGACACGAGAACTCAAGCAAACGTTAGGCCAAGTCAACGCGCAATTAGCTGACATCCAAGCTGACTATCAAAACCTGAAAGAAACTCATCAAATGTTTCAGAAGCGGCAGCGAGAACAGCAAAAAATGGACTATGTGATGCGTGACATGCTTAAAAATGATTATGGTGTCGACAAACTATCGCATACTGATGTGGAGGCTCGGTATGTTCTTTATAAGCTGGATCATGAAGAACTCACTCAAAATAAAAAAGTAGCCCAGACCTGGTTAAAGACACTGACGACAGCTAGAGCAGATCCAGATACGAAAATAGCGCCAACTAGATTAGATTGGGGTATTGAACAAGTTAAAGCATTAATTAATCGAATCATTGAATTAACGCGTGATATTTTTAAAGGGCCAAGTCTTTAACGTTATAACGGCCTATTTGCTCGTCTAAGCGTTTTTAACCATGTGACGTAGAAATAATCATCAAATAGATTCAAACGTCGCTATTGGCTTAATAAGGGGCAATTAGGTTACATAACCAGGAATCCATCATTTAAAATAATGCCAAACAAAAAGAACACTCTGGACAAACATTATGTACAACGGTGTTCTTTTTGTTTTGTTTTTATTAATTCAATAAAAAGGCGAAGCCTATTATAAGTTTATCTTTTATATTTTAATCTTTTGTTCTTTTGCGTGGTTATAAAGTGAGCATTAGCAATGCTTCAAAGCTAAATACGTGTACAAAATACTGTGCATACGTGTACAAAATACTGTGCATACGTGTACAAAATACTGTGCATACGTGTACATTTTATTTTTTCATGTACACGTAAAATGCTATAATAAAAAGCATAAAGAAATTCCCGACAAAAAGTTTTTCTTTATGCTTATATCCAACAACACGCCCAAAGGAGTGTATCTATATGTCCATTATATCAGAATCAAAGACAAGGCAGGTGCAGACCTTGAATGAATTATCAAAAAGAAAAGTGGTCGAACACAATAGCTTAATCACATCCATTGCCAAAATGGATAAAACGCCGCTTAAAATGTTTGAATTAGCTGTTTCTTTAATCGATACAGAAAACCCACCTCAAGATCAAACGGTTTATTTATCAAAGCAAGAAATGTTTGCTTTCTTTAAGGTGAATGATAACGATAAACATAGCCGATTTAAACAAGCGATTGAAAGAATGCAGAAACAAGCTTTTTTTCAGATTAAAAAAGAACAAGATAAAGGGTTTAAGTTTGTTAGTATTGTGCCAATCCCTTATGTGGAATGGACGGATTATAGTGACGAAGTAAAAATTGAATTTCATCGTGAAATCATGCCTTACTTAATCAATCTTAAAAACAATTTTACGCAACATGCTTTGTCAGACATCGCAGAATTAAATAGCAAGTATGCCATTATTCTATACCGTTGGTTATCGATGAATTACAACCAGTACGAGCATTACAGCTTTAAAGGTGGTCGGAGACAAGACCAAATTGATAGTTATCGTAATCCTGAAATTAGTATCCGAGATTTACGAGAAATGACAGATACGATAGATGAGTATCTGGATTTTAGAAATTTTGAAAAAAGAATTTTAAAAAATGGTATTGAAGAAATTACAAATAATACAACTTTTAATGTGACGTACGAAAAAGTTAAAAAAGGGCGCAGCATTGATAGCATTGTCTTTCACATTACTAAAAAACAAGTTGCGGCTGATAGTAGTTATAAACAGGATGATCCCGTTTATATCGAGGGCAAGATTCGTCAAGAAGAAACAGAAGATATGTTGACTGTTAAGGCAATAAAAAGTCCCTATACAAAGTTACTTATGGAGCAGTTTTTATTGTCATATATTGATTTAACGGATACGACTATTTTGTCAGGGTTACAGAAAAATGTATATCCACTTTATGACGAATTAAAAGAATTACGTGGTTTAAAGGGCGTGAAAGAACACTTAGCCTATATCAGAGACAAACAAGATGACTATTCGAAAAAGAATATTGCTAAGTATCTTAAAAAATCGATTGAACAGTATCTACCAATCGTTAAAAGGCAGGATATAGATCATGAGTGACAATTTAAAAACGATTCGAGAACTTGCAGATGAGTTAGGAGTTAGCAAGAATAAAATTCATTATCAAGTTTCTAAAATATCAAGCGAATATGTAGTTAGAAATAATAGTATGAAGCTATTAACCGCTGAAGCGGTTAAACAAATAAAAGAAAATATAGGTATTGAATTAAACAGTAGTTTAAACAGTAAGTTAAATACCGTTAAACACCAAGAAAACACTAATATAAAAGGAAATACAAGTGTTGAAGGCGTTGAATTAAACAGCACTTTAAATAGCTATTTAAACAGTCTTAAACACCAAATTGAATATCTTGAATCTCAAAATACCAATAAAGATGAACAAATAAAAAGTTTAGTGGAAGCACAAAAACAAACGCAAAATTTGTTAGACCAGCAACAACAATTAGCCTTACAAGATAAAAAGTTGTTAGAAGAATACAAAGCAAAAAACGACAGATTAAAAGTTCTCAAAATGCCCTCACAGGAAACACAATTCAAACACTTAGACAATCAATATAAAGATGAAGTGAACGCTCTTAAAGAGAAGTTGGAAAATTTGCAGGAACAAATCAAAGATCAAAAAAGGATAGAAGAACAAGAAAAACCAAGAAAATGGTGGGGACTATGGCGAAAATAGATGATTCAGTTAAAAAGAAAGTTCCTGAATTGCGATTTGCGGGGTTTGCTGACGATTGGGAAGAGCGTAAGTTGGGTGAATTAGCTAGTTTTTCAAAAGGCAATGGATATACAAAAAATGATTTAGTCGAATTTGGAGATCCAATAATTTTATATGGTCGCTTATATACAAAATATGAAACAGTTATTGAGAAAGTAGATACATTTGTAAATAAGAAAGATAACTCAATAATTAGTGAAGGATCTGAAGTCATAGTACCTGCATCAGGAGAATCTTCAGAAGATATTTCTAGAGCTTCAGTTGTTGGTAAATCAGGTCTAATTTTAGGCGGAGATTTAAATATAATTAAACCAGTAAATTATATTGATTCTATTTTTTTAGCTTTAACTATTTCTAATGGATCTCAACGACAAGAAATGTCGAAGAGAGCTCAAGGAAAATCTGTAGTTCATCTGCATAACTCTGATCTAAAACAAGTAAATCTTTTATATCCAAAATTAGAAGAACAACAAAAAATTGGGACATTCTTCAAACAACTTGATTGCGCTATCGCTCTTCATCAACGTAAGTTAGATTTGTTGAAAGAACAGAAAAAAGGCTACTTGCAAAAAATGTTTCCAAAAGCTGGAGAAAAAATTCCTGAATTGCGATTTGCGGGGTTTGCTGACGATTGGGAACAGCGTAAGTTGGGGGAGATATTTAACTATGAGCAACCAACAAAATATATTGTTAAATCTACAGAGTATGATGACACTTTTAATACACCTGTTTTAACAGCAGGTAAGAGTTTCTTATTGGGCTATACAGATGAGATTACTGGGATTAAAAATGCTACCGTAGAGAATCCAGTTATTATATTTGATGATTTTACAACTGGTTCTCATTATGTAGATTTCCCTTTTAAGATTAAGAGTTCCGCAATGAAATTACTTAGTTTGAATGATAATTCTGACAATTTCTATTTTATGTTTAATACGTTGAAGAATATAAAATATGTACCTCAAAGTCATGAACGTCATTGGATTTCTAAATTTTCAGAATTTGAAATCTATAAACCTAGTCAGGAAGAACAGCAAAAAATTGGTTCATTTTTCAAACAACTCGACGACACTATCGCTCTTCATCAACGTAAGTTAGATTTGTTGAAAGAACAGAAAAAAGGCTTTTTACAAAAGATGTTTGTTTAGGGGCTATAATTATATAATGACCCCTAGAAAAGACTATTAAAACAGCCCTCGTTATCTACTAGTTGGATAATGGGGGCTGTTTTTTTGTTAAATGGTATAATGGATCATATATAGCAGGACTATTATTTCAAATCAAGCAAGGATTTGATCCCAAGAAAAAGAAAAATTTACCCAATCGACTTTACCTTGATGATTTAGAAGTTACAGCAAAAGACGTGTATATTAAACGGGATTTTGCTAATAAAACGGCTGAAACCCTTGATACAAGCGGACATCACGAAATCGGACGCCGACAAGAAAATAATAAAACAGCTGAAACCCTTGATACAAGCGGACATCACGAAATCGGACGCCGACAAGAAATGGCTGAAACCCTTGATACAAGCGGACATCACGAAATCGGACACAATCTATATAAGACTAACTTAGATACTAATAAAGATACTAATAAAGATACAAGCATGCTTGATTTTTCATCAATTAATTTCTCTCAAAATGTTCTACAAAAACAAAATCAAGACATTGTAGCTAATGCAAGCGAATTTCTAGTATCAAACGGAAATGCAGGTAAAATTCCTTTAGAAGCTGAAACAATAAAGTTAATCAGTTTATGGTCTGCAAATGATCCAAAGAAAATGGAAAAAATGATTGGGATTATTTTTAATGCTAAAAAAGCAAGTGAAACATTTATTACTCAACAAACAGGAAAACCAACAACTATCTTTTTAGATAACTATGAAGATTTGCAACATGACATCACAGTTTCATTGAGAAGAACATTTAACGCTATTAGAAATAAACAGGATAAAAAACAAAA
>NZ_JBXAYI010000010.1:0-19898 GCF_056782235.1 Dellaglioa sp. CoH-55-MRSF-7 | reverse complement strand
GAGTAGCGAAGAGGCTAAACGCGGCGGACTGTAAATCCGCTCCTTCGGGTTCGGTGGTTCGAATCCACTCTCTTCCATTTTTTATAGGGGTATAGTTTAAAGGTAGAACTACGGTCTCCAAAACCGTCAGTGTGGGTTCAATTCCTACTACCCCTGCCATTTTTTGTTTTGGCGATATTGGCGAAGTGGTTAACGCACCGGATTGTGGCTCCGGCACGCGTGGGTTCGATTCCCACATGTCGCCTTTTATAAGGTTATATCAAGTAATAATTAATATGGCGGTATAGCCAAGTGGTAAGGCAGAGGTCTGCAAAACCTTCATCACCGGTTCAAATCCGGTTACCGCCTTACACGAGTTATGCCGGTGTGGCGGAATTGGCAGACGCGCTGGACTCAAAATCCAGTTCCAGCAATGGAGTATCGGTTCGACCCCGATCACCGGTATTATTAAGTATTATAGAGAGTATTAGAAAACATGAAAGCCCATTGATTGGGCTTTTTTTGTACGCTAAATTATGAAGAATAATACGAAATTATAGAAAGTTGAGCTTTTGTTGAACTTTTTTGGCTCTTCGTCAACTGTTGTTGGTGGATAATAGTATGAAAATTCTAATCACTTAATAATTAGAGTTTTTTTGGTATAAATTTTTAAGTGTATAAAATATTCTGGTATTGAAATCATATAATAATTTTTTAACTGATATATATACGTCTAACTTTTTAATTACATTTCAAACATCTTGATAGTAAATCATAGTGTACAACAATATATAGATAGTATATATTGTTGTACACTATATATTGTTGTTTTTAAGAGGATAATCAAGTAACATATATTTATTGCTGTAAGAAAAGGAAGGTCACTTATGAAAAAAGTAGAGGTAAAGTTAGATATGCAAGTGCCTGACATATTTGAAAAGCGTGATGGTCGAAAAGTTGATTTTGCATTACGTAAAGTTTTAAGTAGTACTTTGCGTCGATTAAATAGTAAAAAAAATCAAGAAAGCTATCAGGAATTACTATTACATAAATTAAGTAATTATCAAAAAATTAATGCCCAAACGATGTATGGCTTAGTTATAGCTACATATCGTGAATTAGGCTACCGTGATGCATTGGATAGCTTTCAGGAATATAGAATAAATGATGAAAAATTGTGGAAAGAGCAAACTGATCCAGCTGGTCGTTTGGATAAATTATTAAATAAAGATGATACAATTGTTCATGAAAATGCTAATAAGGATAGCAATGTATTCAATACACAACGTGATTTGACGGCTGGGACAGTGGGTAAAACTTTGGGATTAAAATTAATGCCTGAATCACTAGCTAAAGCACATTTACGTGGTTCAATTCATTATCATGATTTAGATTACACACCCTGGAGTCCTATGACTAACTGCTGTCTGATTGATTTTAAAGAGATGTTAACAAATGGATTTAAAATAGGAAATGCTGAAGTTGAAAGTCCTCATTCAATTCAGACCGCAACTGCGCAAATGGCACAAATTATTGCTAATGTAGCCTCAAGTCAGTATGGTGGTTGTTCTGCAGATAGGGTGGATGAGTTACTAGCGCCATTTGCTGAATTAAATTATAAGAAGCATTTAATAGATGCAAAAGTATGGATTGGGAATCCAATAAAACAGATAGAATTTGCTAAACTTAAAACAAGCAAAGATATTTATGATGCCATGCAAGGATTAGAGTATGAAATCAATACTTTATTCTCTTCGCAAGGACAGACGCCGTTTACTACGTTAGGTTTTGGGTTGGGTGAAAGTTGGATTGAACGAGAAATTCAAATCTCAATTTTAAAAATTAGAATAAAAGGATTAGGTCGTGAGCATCGTACGGCAATATTTCCTAAATTAGTATTTACAATAAAAAAGGATTTAAACTTTAAACATGGGGACCCTAACTACGATATTAAGGCCTTAGCTGTTGATTGTGCTACGAAGAGAATGTACCCTGACATATTAATGTATGACAAGATAAAAGAGCTTACGGGCAGTTTCAAGGTACCTATGGGCTGTCGTAGCTTTCTGCAAGGATGGAAAGATAAAAATGGTAATGAAGTCAATTCTGGGCGTATGAATTTAGGCGTTGTTACAGTTAATTTACCACGAATTGCTTTGGAATCCGAAGGTAATATTGATTTATTTTGGGATATCTTTAAAGAGAGGATGCAGGTTTGTAAAGAGGCATTAGTCTTTAAAGTTAACCGTGTCAAGGAAGCTATCCCAGAGAATGCACCCATTCTATATCAACATGGTGCTTTTGGCGAAAGGTTAAAAGCAGACGGAGATGTTGATGATTTATTCAAGAATCGTCGCGCTACGGTCTCATTAGGTTATATTGGACTATATGAAGTTGGAACTGTTTTTTTTGGACCTAATTGGGAAAAAAATGAAAAGGCGCATAATTTTACGATTGACATCGTTAAACGCCTCAAGGAGTATTGTACAGATTGGTCAGATGAATACGATTATCATTTTAGTGTTTATTCAACTCCTAGTGAATCCTTAACAGATCGTTTCTGTGTATTAGACACTGAAAAATTTGGTGAAATTAAAGATGTTACAGAAAAGGAATATTATACAAATAGTTTTCATTATGACGTTAGGAAAAATCCAACTCCGTTTGAAAAATTGTCGTTTGAAATGGAATATCCTAAATATGCATCAGGTGGATTTATTCATTACTGTGAATACCCAAATTTACGTCAAAATCCTAAGGCTTTAGAAGCAGTCTGGGATTGGGCTTATGATAAAATCGGCTATTTAGGAACTAATACCCCTATTGATCATTGTTATAAATGTGGTTTTGATGGTGAATTTAACCCAACTGAACGAGGATTTGAATGCCCTAAATGTCAAAATCATGATCCAAAAACATGTGATGTTGTTAAAAGGACATGTGGATACTTAGGTAATCCACAGCAACGTCCGATGGTTCATGGACGTCATAAAGAAATTGCTTCTCGTGTTAAAAATATGACTTTAGGAATGGTTGATGATGGAACGACAAAAGAGAGTTAAAGCACCACGAAATCCGAAACCTAAAGAATGGATTGCCAGTGAGTTAAGCCAACAGTATATTGCATCTTATAAACCATTTAATTTTGTTGATGGTGAAGGGGTTCGTTGTAGTTTATACGTTAGTGGCTGTTTATTTGCTTGTCCGGGTTGTTATAATAAGGCAGCGCAAAATTTTAGATATGGGACACCATATACAAAAGAGCTTGAAGATCAAATAATAACTGATTTAAGCGAAGACTATTGCCAAGGATTAACTTTATTAGGCGGAGAGCCTTTTGTTAACACGCAGGTTTGTTTAAGCTTAGTGAATCGTATTCATGATACTTATGGATGGACGAAAGATATCTGGTCTTGGACTGGTTATACATGGGATGAATTAATGCTTGAATCTGATGATAAACTTGAATTACTTTCAAAGATTGATATTTTAGTCGACGGTCGATTCGAATTACCAAAAAAAGATTTAACTTTGCAATTTAGAGGTAGCTCAAATCAAAGAATTATTGATGTTCAAAAATCATTAATTGCGGGTGAAGTTATTCTCTGGGATAAATTGTTAAGATAAAAAACTTGTCACAATACCTTGTATGTAAGGTGTTGTGACAAGTTTTTTTAATAATCATTTGGATTCGCGATAAGTGGTGAATAGTCATTCATATCAGAATCTCTATAGTCCCACCATTCTTCAGAATATCCGATAAAACCAGCAGTTATCATAGCGTTATTTAGTATATCGTAATTTATTTGTTGTTGAGGTGTTCGTTTATAATTTCTTCCAGCTCGTTCTGAAAAGTCGTCAAATTCACTTTGCATGTTAAGCTCGTGGCCATCCATATCACAGATAGTTAAATCAAATGTCACGCCTTTTTGATGACTGAAATTAGGATTTGGCTTCGCTACAAAATTAGGATCGGGATAAACGTCAAATAATTTTTTTTGAGCAGAGACTGGTCTGTAGGCGTCCCAAATTTTTAAACGATAGCCTTGAGTTTTGAGTAATTGACTTGCGATACCAAGTTTCTTAGCTGTTCCTGTTCTAGCGATTGCTGTAGAAAAGTCATAAATAATTTGGTTAGTAAAGTTGTCTTTTGTAGCATAGCGTAAATCTACAATAATATTAGGATCAATATCTTTAATATTTGTAAAACCGAGTTCAATTTCTGATAACATGATAGACCCTCCTAGCGAAGAATTTCGCCCATTTCATCATTATAATAAGAAAGTTTAGGAAATATAATTTTAACTGTAGTACCTTCATTTTTTGGAGATTCAATTTCTAATTGGTGACCTAATTTTTGACTTAGTTGATTTGCTAAATAAAGGCCTAATCCGGTTGCATTTTGGTTGAATTGACGCCCGTTATTCCCGGTAAATCCTTTGTCAAAAACGCGAGCTAAATCTGCGTTCGGGATACCAATGCCATTATCTTTAATGGCTAATATCGTTTCTTTTTCAGTATCTTTAAGAGAAATAACGATTTCACCATTATTTGGTGTGTATTTTAATGAATTGGTAATCACTTGATTTAAGATAAAACGTAGCCATTTTGAATCAGTTAGAACGGAAATATCTGTACTGTTAAAAACGAAACGAATATGTTTTGAAAAAAATAAGTTCATATTATCCCGAATGACAAGATTAACTACTTTTTTTAGTGAATCATCTTGAATTAAATAATCATTTGAAAAGCTATCTAAACGAGAATAATAAATCACTTGTTCAACAAAATTTTCAATGTTTTTTAATTCAATTTCAGTTTGCATGACTTGTTTTTCAGATAGCTTGCCATCAGATGTTTCAATTAGTAACTGAATAGCAGCTAAGGGAACTTTAATATCATGAATCCAAGCATTTAAAAAATCCTCTTGTTCTTGTTGTTTAGACAAGATATTATTTATTTGTATTTGATGATTGTTTAATAGGGCATTAACATAACCCTGATATAAACGTTGTTCATTGGAATGTGCACCATTAATAGGAATCAATAAATCTGCTGTTGCTGGATCAATTGGTAATTTAAATTTTTGGTACCATTGATGATTAATCCAGTAACGTGTTACAACAAAAATACTTGATATAATAACTACCAGAATATCTATATATAATAATGTAGATAAAACAATGTTATGGAATGGATCAAACCACAATACAAGATTAATTAAGAGAATAACTAGAAGGAAAAAGATGATTGTTGTAATTCTATCTGAAATGTACTTAAAAAATGTCATTAGTGTCTCCTAAGGGATAAGATAACCTTGTCCTACCTTTGTCTCGATAAAATTGGGTAATCCAGCTTGTGCTATTTTTTTACGAACGCGATTAATATTAACGGTTAACGTATTGTCATCAACAAAATGTTCGTCTTCCCAGAGTTCTCGAAGTAATTTTTCACGGCTAACAATTTTCCCTGTCTGACGCATTAAATATTGCAGTAACTGGTACTCATTTTTTGATAAATCAATAATTTTATCGTTAAATTTTGCAGTTCCATTTTGTAAATTCAAAAAAAGGCCATTATGCTCGAGTGTTTCTGGTCCCATTTCTGCGTAATTGTAAGTGCGTCGTAATAATGCAGAAATTTTTGCAACTAAAACTTCCATTGAGTAAGGTTTATTTACGAAGTCATCGCCACCCATATTCATTGCCATAACCATATCCATATTGGTATTTCGGCTTGAGATAAATATAATTGGTACATTTGATATTTCACGGATTTTTTTACACCAGTAAAAGCCATCAAAATCGGGTAAATTAATGTCTAATAAAACTAAATGTGGTTTTTTTTCAATGAATTCAAGATCAATTTCACTAAAATTATTAATTAAAATAGGGTTGAATCGCCATTTTGCTAGACTATCTGCAGTAATGTTGGCAATTGTTTTATCATCTTCAACAATCATTATACTAAACATATTATCACCTCTTTAAAGTAAGAACTATTTACCCTACAATACCGGTTTTTAGCATTAAATTCAAATAGATAAAAAGCGTAAATAAATATTGGCGTAATTATCCTATATATAGGATAATACTTGGTAATAGGAGAAATGAAATTATGACATTTATTGAAGTAGATCACGTTAAAAAAATTTATGGAATGAAGTTTAATAGATCGACTGCAATTGATAATATTTCGTTTGTAATTGATTCAGGAGAATTTGTTGGTATTATGGGACCATCTGGTGCAGGAAAAACGACGTTATTAAATATGATGTCGACTATTGATAAGCCAACTTTTGGACATGTTAGAATAGATAACCAGGATATAACACAATATAATGAAAAAAAATTGTCTGAGTTTAGAAGACAACAGTTAGGGTTTATTTTTCAAGATTTTAATTTACTTAATTCGTTGACTATCAAGGAAAATATAATTTTGCCCTTAGCATTGGATAAAGTAAATGTAGAAATAATTGAGGCAAAACTTGCTAATATTGCTAATATTTTAAATTTAAATAATATTTTAAAACATTTTCCAAATGAAATTTCAATTGGTCAACAGCAGAGGGTTGCAGTTGCACGAGCTATTATAACGGCACCCAAAATGTTATTCGCAGATGAACCGACAGGAAGTCTAGATTCAAAAGCAGCTACGGAACTATTGAAGTATTTAACAGACGTGAATGAAAAGCAAAAGATGACGCTCATGATGGTAACTCATGATGCATTTACAGCTAGTTATTGTAAAAGAATTATTTTTATTAAAGATGGGAATATCTTTGCCGAAATTAGGCGAGATGGCTCTAGAAAAGAATTTTTCCAAAAAATAATTGATATGCAAGCAGCTATTGGTGGGGGAAAGCAATGAAACCACTAGTGAATATTGTTTTTAAAAGTATTTGGCGCAGTTTATGGGATTATTTAATTTACATTATTGCTAGTGCGATAGCAGTTACAGTTTATTTTTCATTTTTGTCAATGTCAATTAACAAAGAGTTAACACAAAATGCGCGCGTAGAGTTACCAATTTCTGTTACTTTACGTATTAGTAGTTTTTTAATTTTGATTTTTATTGCTTGTTTCATGATGTACACTAATCTTTTTGTGGCGAAACGGCGAGAAAAAGAAATTGCTGTTTACCATCTTCTTGGAGTGAAAAAAAAAGAAATTGCGACAATGCTATTTATTGAAAATTTAATTCTAGGTAATATAGCATTACTGATTGGTTTAGTGGTTGGTGCGATCTTTTCTAAATTATTTGCTATGATTTTGTTGAGGGCTATGTTTATTGTGGCAGATACCAATATTATTATATCTTGGCATAGTTTAATTAGTACAATAGTTATCTTTAACGTTATCTTTTTAATGATGTCAACTGTTAATGCAAGTGTTATTTATCGTAAACAATTAGTTTCATTGTTTAAAAATAGTGATAATGCCAGTGTCGAAAAATTTGGACCATTTAAACGATTTATGGCTATCATTAGTATCTTTTTTATTATTGTACCTTTATTTATGGCAGTAAATTTTGAAAATTTGGGACCTATTTTTAATGTTTGGTTACGTAAAAATGATTATTTTTTAGCAGTATTGATTATTGCAATTATGATTATCTTAGGGACTCTTTTGATTTTTAATTATTTGGTGCCGATAATGATAAGTATGATACAAAAATGGCGACATTTTATGTATCGGGGTGGTAGGCTACTTGCTTTTTCTAATTTAAAAGTCAGTTTAAGACAAAATAAGGTCATCTTAAGTTTAATGACTTTATTAATAATGTTCTCTTTATCTGTATTTATTGGAGTGGCTACGTTGTATTCATATTCCCAAAAAACAATTGATCAAGTGGCACCAGCTCATTTTATTACGGACGATTATCATTTAAAAACTGTAAAAAAAGTATTAAAACAAAACAATTTAATAGTGAAACAGCAAGTAAGTGGACATCTTAAAATTGTACCGATGAAAACAAGTGTTCAATTAAAAGCAAATAATCAAAGTGAAGCTAAAATTGTGCCAATTACAATAATGTCAGAAACAGATTATAATCATGCGCGTAAAATTCAAGATGATTTAGAACCGATTAAGATTAAATCGAATGAGACAGTTATGATTTTACACAAGTTAGCAAGATATCAAATTAATGATGATAACCAGCTCATTCAATTTAAGCAAAAATCAATGAACAAATTAAAGATAAAAACATACTTAAGTACGTTTCCGTATGGTGAAATACATTACATTCAAAATTTGTTAATTGTTAAAGATAGTGTCTACAAACGTGTTGATAGCAACACAAAATATGGACTTACAGCTATTAATATTAAAAATTATCAGGAATTTGCACAATCTAAAAATGATTTCGGACATAAATTAGATAATCAATCTAAAGAACAGACCTATTTGCAGCAGACAGGGACAACATTATCGAATGTCCGTTATAAATTTTCTAATCAAATTAAGTCAAACTACCATTATCGAAATTTGGGTGTGAGAAATCAAGTTGAAAAAAATGTTAACGAATTAGATGGGTTTTATATTTATATAGCATGTTTTATTAGTATTATTTTAGTATTAGCAACTTGTAGTATTTTAATGTTACAACAAATGATAGATCTTAGACAAAATCAAAAAACTTATTCACTAATGCAAAGTCTAGGTGTGACCAAAAAAGAGATTAAGCGAATTATTTATCAGCAAACAGCCAGTTTATTTTTAATTCCGGTTATTTTAGGATCGATAGAAGCAATATTTACTTTTAATATTTATGTCGCATTATTTGATCAACCTAACCTAAATGTTCTCATTTTCTTCTGGGGGACCTTCTATGTGATGTATTTAGGCTTATTTTTAATTACCGTGAGAGTGTTGAATCGGATAATAAATAACAGAGTTTAAGAACGGTTAAATGATTAATAGCCTAAAAGTTAGAAAACTTTTTAGGCTATTTTTTGGTTGGAAATTAAACATTTTTGGGGAATAACTATTGTAAAAAAATAGCTAATTAATGACTTGTTTGAGTCATTAATTAGCTATTAATATCGTTTGTGGAATACGGATTGTTTTTAACTAATTGGATTAATCTTTTATATTAATTAATTCATTAACAGAATACACTGCGTCTATGGGAGTAATTTGAAACTCACTTTCATAGTACTTTAACTGTTTATAATTTGACGTTTTACGCCAATTAATAAAATCAGATTGTTGCTTCCAAATTGTTAAAAAAACATAATTATAACCTTTAGATAAAGACTGTAATGTGTAAAAAGAAATGATACCAGTTGGTTTTGTTTGTTCATTAATAAAAGTTTGTACTTGAGCTAAGTAAACTTTACTTTCTTCATCGCTCAAAGTAATATATTTAAAATGATAAAAACCTTGCCATGAATCCATTCCTACATGATATCGAACACGGAAGTCTAATCCAGAGTAGAAAATAGAATTATCATCTGATGTGTCTAATAAGTAAGAATTATTGTACTTATTAATTGGATTAAGTAGAATAAATGATCGGGATGGATTATTTCGAATTATAGACTTTAAAAAATATTCAGCGCCTAATGCTGTGTTTATATGATTTAACAAAGATACATCTCCCATTTACTTTAATTCATTATTAAGTATAGCCCAAAAAAAGGTATAATAGAGTCAAAAGTAACAGGAAGGACAATTAAAAATGAAGTTGACAATTTTAGGATTCTATGGGGGTTATCCTGCCCATACAGTTGGAACTAGTTCATATTTAATTCAGAGTAATGGTTTTAATTTATTGTTGGACTGTGGAAGTGGAGCAATGCTTAGTCTAGAACCTAAACTAGATTCCTTGAAGTTAGATGCAGTTGTTTTATCACATTATCATCAGGATCATATCGCAGATGTCGGCGTTTTACAGTATAGCTGGCAGATTAACGGTGAACAAGTGAAGCAACCACTTCCTATTTATGGGCCATCTATTGATCAAGAAGCATTAGCAAAATTAACTTGGGCAAATGCGACAATTGGAATAGGATATAAGAATAAAGAAGTTATAGACATTGGGCCTTTTACTTTTGAATTTTTAGAAACAATTCACCCAGTGCCTACATATGCTATGAGAATAACGGAACGGGCAACTGGGAAGGTCTTTGTTTTTACAGCTGATACGGCGTATGACGAAAAATTAAATGAAATTAGTCAAAATGCAGATATATTAATGACCGATACAAACTTTTTTGATGATAAAATTGGCAAAAAATGGCATATGACATCTACCGAGTCTGGAAAGTTTGCTCGTTTAAATAATGCTAAAAGATTAATTTTAACGCATTTACCAGCAAATGGTTCCCACGAATTATTAAAAGAACAAGCTGAATTATCAGCTGGCAATAATATCGATATAATACTCGCAAAAAAATATTTAGAACTAATTTTGTAATCGGATACATATTGTTAAATTTTTTTAACAATATGTATCTTTTTTTTGAAAAATAAAATAATGATAAGATTGTTGCAAATAAACGATTAAGTGCGTGTTACGTACTTTTAGTAAGTATATATCGAGTGTAAAGTATATTAAATAATTGAGATAGCAAATTATTTTTCATTCAATAAATAATAATAACTATAAAATATATGTAATATCATACTCGAAATATAAAAAACAATATCAAAAATGATGTCATTTAATCATTTAATAATGAACACAAATGAATTAAATGTATTATTAGTAAAAATATTAATTAGTAAATTTTTTTAATAAAATGGTAGTAATTTGTTTGATAATAAGTTACAATTGTTTTATAGGAATTGATAAATTTTTTATTAAAAGGAGAGAGCGCATATGGTAACTTTATATACTTCACCAAGTTGTACATCTTGTCGAAAAGCACGTGCATGGCTTAAGGAAAATAATATTCCATTCCAAGAACGTAATATTTTTTCTGAGCCTCTCAACATTGATGAAATTAAAACAATTTTGCAAATGACTGAAAATGGAACAGAAGAAGTTATTTCTAAACGCTCAAAAGTTTATCAGGAACTAGATATGGACTTAGACGATTTACCACTTCAAGAATTATTCTCATTAATTCAAGATAATCCTGGTTTATTACGTCGTCCTATTATTCTAGATGAAAAACGATTACAGGTTGGATATAACGAAGACGAAATTCGTCGCTTCTTACCAAGGGATGTACGTGCTTTAGAATTACAAAAGGCACAATTACTTGCTGGATTTTAATTAATTTAAAATTAAATAATATTGAAACATTAGTTTTTAATAAGGTAACATGGTAAAATTCAGGAAGACGCATTCCTGAATTTTTTTTATTTAGTTTAAACTACTTTACAAATAGTAAATTTTAGATAGAATTAAGGTCAAGTTATCAGAAAGATGGGTGATTAGTAATGAAAATGGAAAAAATAAATGAAAATACAATTCGTGTTTTAGTTGAAGATGAAGATTTATCTAAAAGAGGTATTACTGTTTTAGATTTATTAGGTAATAGAACTCAAATTGAAGATTTCTTTTATAGTATTTTACGCGAAGTAGACACGGAACATGAATTTGAAAATAATGAAGCAGTTACCTTCCAGGTATTACCTAATCGAGATGGCTTGGAGTTATTTATCAGTCGTGGAAAGCCAGACGAGACGCAAAATCCGAAAGAAATAAACATTTCTGATTTATCTGAGAATGATGATCTAGGAAGCTTTATAAAAGATAGATTAGCTGAGCTTGAAGACAGTGACAATGACTCACAAGATACTGTTGGATCGGGTTATAAAAAATCTGCTCAAACAAGAATGTTTGAATTTGGGGACTTCGAAGATTTTATTCAATTAGCTAAAATTTTTAGACCAACAAATACACAAAGCAATTTATTTAAAGTCCAAAATAAATATTTTTTAGAACTAATTTTTGATAAAGATAATACAACAAAAGAAACAATCGAAAATGATATAGCTGTCGCATTAGAGTATGCACAGGTTGTCTCATCGACAGGACCATTTATGGAAGAACGTGGTAAAAAGATTATGTCATCTGACGCACTCTCTGAGGCAAGAAGATACTTTAAATAAACAAACTAATCGAAAAAGGTTAGTTTGTTTTTTTGCGTATTTAAATTGTAACAAGGGGTAATTTGAATGATATTTGCAAAACAAGAACACGTAGATGAGTTGGTATGCGCAATAAATTTTAAGCAAAACAATAAATATTTTTGTCCTGGTTGCGGAGAGCGTGTTGTCTTTAAAGAAGGCCCGCAAAAACAAGCTCATTTTGCTCATTTTAAAAAGTCATGTCATTTTTTTTCAGAAGGTGAAACGAAAATACATGTCACAGGGAAAAATTTAATTAAAATGTGGGCAGAAAAAAGACATAAAAGAGCAGATATTGAGCAATATTTGCCTAAACTAAAGCAACGACCGGATGTTTTAATAAATTTAAAAAATAGCCAGTTAGTCGTAGAGTACCAATGCAGTCCGTTGACGCTAAAAGATTTTAACAAAAGGACTGACGGTTATAAACAAAATGGGTATCGTATTTTTTGGATTCTAGGGATGAAACATCGTTTAAATAAAAAATTAACACAACAACAAGCAATGTTTATAAATTTCCATAAAAATATTGGTTATTTCTTAGTATTTATCGATACTGAGCGACAGTGTTTAATTTTAAATTATGAATTATGGTTTGAAAATTTATATGGTATTCGTTACTGCACAAAAGTATTTAATGATGTAACAGACTTAATGGTATTTATCAAAAATAATTGTAGGAATAAAACT
The DNA here is from genome assembly GCF_056782235.1 of Dellaglioa sp. CoH-55-MRSF-7. The sequence continues at coordinate 7,143 of NZ_JBXAYI010000010.1, read as the reverse complement.
TTGAATTTGTCACCAGCAGACTTGTTCCGTCAATTGACTAAGTTAGAGAAAAATTGTTATTATTTGAATCATTATTTAAAGCAACAGATTGATTTTTGCTACATGCAGCGATATTATTTTATGGGATTTCCGATATATTGCTTGAGTCAGACGCGTCTTCCGCCAATCTATCGACATGATGACTTTTTTTGGAGAATTCGAGTTATTTTAGATTTGCAAAAATATACCACTGATGTTATTTCGAAAAAAGAGCTTGAGTTATTATTTAACCTGCAACAAAAAATCACAAAAACTCTTTTTGAAATGCCACTTGTTGGTCATCTAGCAATTAAACAAGTTAATAATGCATATATTAAGGGTTTAATTAAAAATCATATTTTAATACCAATTAAAGAATCCGAAAATTATCGAATTGACAATCAGATTGTATGGTCCAGTGATATATCGCTAAAAATGGAAAATTTACAGTTGAGGCATACATTTATTTCAAATTTTGATTAAAAATATGTTATCTTATAGGAGTAAATAAACGATATTCGGAGGCTTTTTATGACAGTAGCTAAGCAATTACCAAAGCGTGAAGAGGTACCAGAAAATTTAACGTGGGATGTAGAAAAAATATATGGTTCAGATTCATTATTTGAAGAGGATTACAAAAAAATTGAAGAATCTGTAGTAACTATCGCTAACTTTAAAGGTACATTGAGTCAAGATAGTACAACAATGTTACGTGGATTAGAAGCTATTTTGGCGCTTGAACGGATGCTCGAAAAAGTATACGTGTATGCGAATTTAAAAAATGATCAAGATACAGAAAATTCAACATATCAAGCTTTAAATTCAAGGGCTGGCGCCTTGGCAGCTAAGGTATCGGCTGCTATTTCTTGGTTTGAACCTGAAATTATTGCGATACCAGAGGATACTTTAAAGCAATTTATGTCTGATAATCCTGATTTAAAAGGCTATCGTCATTTTTTTGATAGTTTATTATTGGAGAAGGATCATGTCCTTTCGCATGCTGAAGAAACGCTCTTAGCTGGAGCAGGGGATATATTTAGCGCCTCTTCTAAAACGTTTGAAATACTGAACAATGCTGATTTGAAATTTCCAGTTGTTCAAGACGAACAAGGTAATGATGTTCAATTATCACAAGGTATTTATGGGGTCCTTCTAGAATCAACTTCTAGAAGTGTTAGAGAACAGGCCTTTAAAAAATTATATGAAGTCTATGGTCAATTTCAAAACACACTAGCTTCAACACTTTCAAGCCATGTTAAAGTTCATAACTATAGTGCACAAGTTCGACATTATAAAAGTGCCAGAGATGCGTCATTATCAAATAATCAGATACCTGAAGTTGTCTACAATACACTAATTGAGCAGGTTAATAAGAATTTACCGTTGTTACACCGTTATGTTGCATTACGTAAGAAAATTTTAAAAGTTGAAAAATTACATTCATACGATTTATATACACCAATAACAGGCGAACCCGCACTAAGTTACACGTATGATGAAGCGAAAAGTGAGGCATTAAAAGCCTTAGATAAAATGGGACCTGATTATCTAAGTCATGTTCAAGAGGCATTTGATAACCGTTGGATTGATGTTGTTGAAAATCAAGGTAAAAGAAGTGGTGCCTATTCATCAGGTATGTATGATACAGCACCATATATGTTATTAAACTGGCAAAATAATGTAAATAATCTTTATACATTGGTACATGAAATGGGACATAGTATTCATAGTTACTATACGCATCATAATCAGCCTTATTTGTATGGTGATTATCCAATTTTTTTAGCAGAAATTGCGTCAACAACTAATGAAAATACGTTAACACATTATTTATTAAAGACTCAAACAGATCCTAAGGTTAGGGCATTTTTACTTAATTATTATTTAGACGGGTTTAAAGGAACTATCTTCCGTCAAACACAATTTGCAGAATTTGAACATTGGATTCATGAGGAAGACGCGGTTGGAAACCCACTAACGGCTGATAAACTGTCTAAATACTATGCTGATTTAAATCAAAAATATTATGGAGAGAGTTTAGAACGTGATCCAGAAATTGCAATGGAATGGTCAAGAATTCCGCATTTTTATTATAATTATTATGTCTATCAATATGCAACAGGGTTTGCTGCTGCAACCACTTTATCTGAGGGAATCACTAGTGGAAAACCTGATGCATTAGAAAACTATTTGAATTATTTGAAAGCTGGGAGTTCAGATTTTCCAGTTGATGTCATGAAAAAAGCAGGTGTAGATATGACTAAGTCAGCATATCTAGTTAACGCATTTGCTGTATTTGAAGCAAGATTGAATGAATTAGAGGCATTATTACCTCAAATCTTAGAGAAATAAAAAATACGTAACTTAGTTAAAAAACTAAGCTACGTATTTTTATTTTATAAAACGTATAGTTGGTTTTGAGGGTTAATTGCTTGATGTAAGTCATTTTGAATATTAAAATCACCAGCACAAACTTTCGAAATATCTACTAAATCAGCATCTGGGAAGGATACACCACAGTCTAGACCATCAATATTATTAATGACGATTGTGGGATGCATTGTAACGTTCATATCATTGGCAATTTTTTGATCATTTTTAAATGATTTTTTTGCTAACACTGAATGTCTATCTTCATTAAACATTTCCCAGTTTAAGTTAACTTCTTTAGCAACTCGTTGAATGAGCTCTTCTGAGTAACAAGTGCTATCTTGAACTAAAGCCGCTTGAATTGCCATTAAGAAATCACGTCCACGTTTTTTTCCTTGAAAAAGAGCTGCTTTATAATCTAAAGCGGCTTGGTAAATTGACCCAGATAACACATTTCGAAGCGCTAAGTTACGTGTATCAAGATTTTTTTCAATCATGACATTGTGCACTGTTTGGATGTTTAACATGGGTACAAATTGGAATGAGATTTTTTGGGGAGATAGACGAATAAAGTCTAAAACCTTTTGTTCAGATTTGAAGCATTTTGTACCTAATGGGTTGACAAATAAATAAATTTCTAGCAAGAGTACTCCTCCAATTATAGTGATTAGATTTAAAATCGTGTGGGGTTTGATTTCATTTCTGTTTTAATAACTATTACCACTTTACCAAATTTTTTTTTTTTTTCAATTATTAACACTTAATTAATAACAGATATTATTAAAATTACTTGTTTTTTGAAAGATTTGGTAACATTGTGAGGTTAATTCGGAACTGAATCACTAATTTATGCTAAAATGAGATGAGTAAATTGAATAATAGAATAGAGTGATAAAATGGTAGAAGATTGGAAATATTTCTTTAGACCCTATGAACAGGCCGTTTCAGAAATGAAAATAAAAATGCGTGGTTTAAGAAAACAGTTCACGGGTATTGGTCAACATTCGCCAATTGAATTTGTGACAAGTCGGGTTAAATCAGTTGATAGTATTTTAGAGAAAATTGAACGACGTCAAATTTCTGAAGAACGTTTAGAAACTGACATGCAAGATATTGCGGGTATTCGCATTATGTGCCAATTTGTTGATGATATTTATCAGGTTGTTGACTTATTACGTTCTCGAAATGATATGACCGTTGTAGAAGAACGTGACTACATTACTAATAAAAAAGCGAGCGGTTATCGCTCATATCATATTGTACTTAAGTACCCGGTTCAAATGATAAATGGAGAAAAAAATGTACTTGTTGAAATTCAAATTCGCACGTTAGCTATGAATTTTTGGGCAACGATTGAGCACTCTTTAAATTATAAATATCAAGGAGAATTTCCTAGCCAATTAAATGCACGGCTCGAACGGGCAGCAGAGGCTGCGTTTAAATTAGACACTGAAATGTCCGAAATTAGAGAAGAGATTCAAGAAGCGCAGCATTTATTTTATGGTAAGGGTTTAAACAAAAAATAAACATTAGGTATCATGGGCGTCAGGAAAAGAGGGTTACGAATGAAAGTTGCTATTTTCGAAAATGATGGGGAAAAATCGCAAAAAGTTGGTAAAGAACTGTATCAAAAACTAACGGATGCACATATCGTAATTGATAATAGTCATCCTGAAATTGTGATTACGGTTGGTGGGGATGGAACTTTGCTTTCTGCTTTCAAACATTACCAAGATAACCTTGAAAACATTAGATTTGTTGGCGTACATACAGGGCATTTAGGTTTTTATACGGATTGGCGAGATGATGAAATTTCAGATTTAGTTACTAGTCTCCAATCAGATAATAAACAATCAATTAATTATCCATTATTAGATGTTAAAGTTGATTATTTTGATGCAGAATCAGAAAGATTTCTTGCATTAAATGAATCAACCTTAAAAAGGATTAACAATACAATGGTAACGGATGTTTATATTGGTGATCAGTTATTTGAAAAGTTTCGTGGAGATGGTTTGTGCATTTCTACGCCTACTGGATCTACTGCCTATAATAAATCGGTTGGTGGAGCGGTTATTCATCCCGAACTCGAGTCAATACAAATGGCAGAAATTGCGTCTATTAACAATCGTGTGTTTAGGACGCTAAGCTCACCAGTTATTGTGGCTTCAAATGATTGGATTACACTGAAACCAACACAAAGCAGTGACTTTGTTTTTAGTATAGACCAAGAAATCTATCATAATCGGCAAATTAAGGCAATTAAATATAAAATAGCGAAGGAACACATTTGTTTTGCCAAATATCGACATAATAATTTCTGGAAACGTGTAAATGAGGCGTTTATTGGTAGTGATTATGCAGATTGATTGGCAGTATACAGGGACGTCTCCTCAAAAAGTGAAGACTTTTCTGAAAAATGAAGGTGTATCTAGGCGATTACTTGCAACGCTTAAGTATTGTGGTGGTAAGCTATTAGTCAACGATAACGAGCAGTGGGCAATTGACTTCATTCAAACAAATGATAAAGTGAGTATTGTTCTACCAGCTGAGAAAAATAAAAATGAATTAAAAAAATCGTTTGTACCAATTGATATCGTTTTTGAAGATCGCGATTTTTTAATTATTAATAAACCAGCACATGTTGCCTCAATTCCTTCATATTTACATCCGGAGGATACCTTGATTAATCGTGTCGCAGGCTATTATCAAAATCGACATTTAAATGATTTTATTCCACATATTGCGACGCGACTTGATCGTGATACGAGTGGGTTAGTATTGTTTGCTAAACATCGATTTGCTCACGCTTTATTGGATCAACAGTTACAAAATCATCTAATTAAAAAGTACTATACAGCATTTGTCGAAGGACAGATTGAAACTCCGCATGGGACAATTGATGAGCCAATTATGCGTGATCCAGAATCATTCATTAAGAGGCAGGTTGGCCATGGGGAAGGTAGTCAAGTAGCTTTAACTGAGTATTGGTTAGAGAAATCTGTAAAAGGTATTAGTCAATATAAAATCCAATTACATACGGGGAGAACACATCAAATTCGTGTTCATTTTGCATCCACAGGGCATCCCTTAGTTGGTGATACATTGTATGGTGGGCATATAATTATGCCAATGCAACGCCAAGCGCTACACTGTAGTGAAATTGAGTTTTATCAACCATTTACACATGAACAGATAAATGTTCAGAGTCACCTTGCATCGGATATGCAAAAATTTATAAATAAAAAATAAACGAGGTATTCATCATGGTGGATACAGAAAAATATAACCAAATAAAAACTGAAGAAATTATTGATTCGCTTGAAAAGAATCAACAATATAATTTTCACAATGAATTTACAGATTTGCATGTTTATGAGCAAGCTGAGATTTTTTCAGTGCTTAATAAAGAGCAACGCCAAAAGGTGTATCAGTACCTGACGCCTAAGGAATTGAGTGACACATTTGATGCCGCTGAAGATGATCCGGAAGATGTTGTTAAATATTTTGATGAAATGTCTCTAAAGTATGTGGCTGAGTTATTAGATAATATGTACACTGATAATGAGGTTGACCTGTTGGGACAACTGGATCAGCATAAATTAGCGAGATATTTAGGTCTGATGGATAAAGATAAGGCCTATGAAATAAAAAGTCTGCTGCATTATGAAGATAAGACAGCTGGTGCTATTATGTCAACTGATTTTGCCTCAATAACCTCAGATCAAACAGTGAGTTCTGCAATGCGTACTTTAAGAGAAGAAGCAAGTGATGCGGAAACAATTTACTATGATTATGTTATTAATAATGATCAGCGTTTGATGGGGATTGTAACATTACGTAATTTATTAATGAGTAATGAGAAGGCGTTAATTGGAGATATCATGACGACACCAGTTATGTCTGTTAAAGCTGATGACGATCAAGCAGACGTTGCCAAGATGATTCGGGATTATAACTTTTTAGCAATGCCAGTTACAAATTATGATGAACAATTAATTGGTGTGATTACTGTTGATGATATTATTGATGTTATTGATGAAGAATCGGCTGAGGATTACTCTGGTTTGGCCGGTGTCGATACTGAAGATCAAACAGAAAATCCATTTAAAGCAGCATCAAAACGTTTGCCATGGTTGATAACGTTATTATTTTTAGGTATGTCAACGGCAAGTTTAGTTAGTCATTTTGAAGGGTTACTGAGTGAAGCAAGTATTTTAGCTGTCTTCATTTCATTGATTACAGGAACGGCCGGTAATGCCGGAACACAAAGTTTAGCTGTTGCTGTTCGACGCCTAGCTGTAAAAGATGACAATGAACAAAGTGTGCTTAGACTAATTATAAGTGAAGTTTTCACTGGATTAGTAATTGGGGTTGTAACGGGTATTTCCGTCACTTTAATTGTCGGACTCTGGAAGGGTAACTTTGTTCTCGGGATGGTGATAGGACTTGCAATGATGTGCGCTATTACGGTGGCAAATTTAGCGGGTAGTTTTATACCAATTTTAATGGATAAAATTGGTGTTGATCCAGCAGTTGCATCAGGGCCATTTATTTCGACATTGAGTGATTTAACTTCTGTGTTAATTTATTTTAGTATTGCACAAGTATTCTTAAAATTTTTTATTGCGACTTAAAGAAAAACTTAAAAAGGTTCCAACAACTTCAGATTGAGTGATGTAATAATCCCTTTATGGTTGTCAGATGAAATAATATAATTTCATCCGATAATCATGGAGGGATTTTTGTATGTCC